>JALZAD010000239.1 GCA_030948555.1 Verrucomicrobiota bacterium
TGGTTGCCTTCCCAGTGGACGACCGCGGGCAGCGGCATGTTCGGCAGATTGCGCACCGAGACCTTCAGCGCGCGCGCGGCGAGGCCGAGTTCGTTGGCCGCGCGACAGATCGCCTTCAGGCTGGTGCCGTCTGTCGACGTGTGACAGAGCTGGCGAATTCTCGTTAGGCTAACTTTGCGGCCGAAGTGCCGGCAGATCATCCCGAGGCTGGCCGCGCCGCAATCCATCTCGTCGATCTGCCGGACGTGCTCGAGCTTGCGAATCCGGCCGGCGCGCTTCTTGAAGTAACCGTTCTCGTCCGCGAACGGATCGGCGCCGTTTGCACCGTTGCTGGCCTGCTTCGCCGGCTCATCGACCGCGACCTTGTTATGCGCTTTGGCTTCGGCGGGTAGTTCTTCGACCGTGAAATCGAGCGGCACACGCGCTTCCGTCTTGAGCTGATATTGCGCGAGCCGTTCTTCGAGCAACTTCTCGAAGTCCGGGAAGTTCTTCTTCAGGTCCTGAACCGCCTCAGGATCGAGCGCGAGCAGGCGGCAATCCGTGAACGCCTCCACCGAGGCGGCGCGCGCTGAGCCATTCAGAATCGAGAGCTCGCCGAAGAAATCGCCGTCACGATAGAAGGCGAGATTCTGCTGCTTGCCGTTCGTGCCGGCGAAAGCGCGGGCGCGACCTTTCTCGAGGATGTACATCGGCCCGGCCGGTTCGCCTTGACGGATGATCAGCTCGCCTTTGGACGCTTCGACCGGCGAGAGCCGCTCGATCACGCTGCGCAAGGCCGGCGTCGGCAGCCGGCCAAAGTTGCTGAACTCGTAGAGGAATCCCTGCAGCGAGCGATGCCGCTTTGTGATCTCGACCTGCTCCCGCAACTCCGGCACTTGCTCGCAGAGCGAAAGGAAATCCGAGCGCGCGAGCCGCAGAGCTTCGACTGAAGTGCTGCAACGAATGGAGGCGTTGCGCGTTCCGCCTTCGCCGAGCGCCGCTTCGCCGAAGACGTCGCCCGGCCGCAGCGTGGCCAGCGCGATCTCGTTGCCGCTTTGGTCGGTTTTGATCGCGCGCGCGCGGCCGGAGACGAGCACGTAGAACGCATCGGCCGGTTCGCCCTGATGCACGATGACATCGCCGAATTCGTAGTGCTCCGAGTGGAGCAAGGGCCGCAAGTGTTCGAGATGTTGCTCCGGGAGGAACCGGAACAGCGATGTGCGATGCAGCACCTCTTCGTCTTGCGCTCTCATGCAGGAATGCTCGGCTGAATAGGCCATTTGATGCGACCGGCGGTCAGATCGGCGAAGTGGCGCTGCAGGAGCCGCTGCTCAATCCGCGCGCGCACCTGCGGGTCATCGATGCTCGGCTCGTGCTTCGCGATCAGGCGCGACAAGACATAGCCATCGTCACGCGGCTGCGGATCGAGAATGCTGCCGGGCGTTTGGCTGAGGAAATTCTGCTGCTGCTCGATCGGCACTTCCTCGAGCACCATCTCGCGCCGGGAAAACGGATAACGGCCGTCGCGCGCTACTTCTTCCATCGACATCCCGTCCTCGCGCACGCACATCAGCGCCTCGCTCGCGGCGTCGCGCGAATCCAGTTCGATCATTTCGACTTCGAGCCGGGTGAGCGGCAAACGCAGCGAAGAAATCTCTCGCTTGAAGCCGTCTGGCGTCAGCACCCTGGCCGAGCTGATCCGACAGGCTGCTTCCAGCTCGAGCATTTCATCGAACCAGCTGCCGGTGCGGCCCAGCGCGTTCAACCATGTCTCCGCGTCGCTCGCGTGACGCTGTGAAAACCGCTGCCGCTCTTCGTCCAACGCCGCCTCATCCGGAGGTTCTTTCAGCGTCGCTCTTGCGGCCACGCGCCAGGCAAGTCGCACCGCAAGCCGATCGAGCTCGCCGCTGAGAATGAGCTCAGTTGCGAAAAGCTCCCGCTGTTCAATCGACGCTTCAACAAAGGCGATCTCCGCCCCGCTGGCGCGACTGCCGAAGGTCTTGTCCCAATATTGCCGCACAAAATACTCGCTGAAATCGCCGAGCGTGAGCGTGCGCGCCTCCAGCCAGCGCTCCGTCTCTTCCGCGGTGATCAGGTCGTATTCATAACGAAACGCGACCGATGCTTCATCGATCGCGGCCCGTTCTACTTCAGCACCGCTCGAACCGGCGTGCTCCTCCGCCGCAATCCGCCGCAAGTGATCCCGCCACGGCGACGCAAGTTCTCCGCGGAAATGCGCGGCATCGATTACGTCGCGCACTGAGTATTCCGCAGAACCGGAAGAGAAGATGATCCTCTCCTCCTTCTGCACGGGAACTGTGGTGTTCATCTTGAGGGAGCGGCGTTATGACAGACCGGGCAGAAGAAGTCGAGTTCGACCTCCGTATCCCCTAGTGCGCGAGAATACGGCGAAAACGGACATAGAATTTTCGCCGCGCCTGCACACTCGCGGCGCGCAGCGCGCGTCCGGCTCTTAGCTTCTGGTGCGCTTCAACTCCGCGATCGCGCGCAGGTGGTGATCGTCGTGTTCGGCGACGAAGAAGCAGAGATCGACAACCGACATGGGCTGAAGCAAGCGCGGATGCAGCCCCGTGCGTGAGAGCTCAGCCGGCGACATCGCGGCCAGACGTTGCACGAATGCGTTCCGCGCGGCCGCAAAGTCCGCGAGGATGTTTGCGAGCGGCCGCTCGTTGTGACCGGCTTCGTGCGTTTTGCGATTTGTGAGATCCGCGACGTGCAGAAGTTCCGCGCCAGCATCGTAATCGTCGAGCCGCTTGTCCCACAACGTCTCGAGATCAAGCAGATGGCCGACATGTTCCTGGATTGACCATTTGTCGGGAGCGGGACGACGAACCAGGAGTTCGCGAGGCTGGGCGCGTGTCGCTTGAGCGAGGCGTTCAGCAGTCGCGCCCAGACGCACGAGCAGTGCAGGCGCGCTCTCCGGGTCAAGACCGAGTTCGAACTTCCGGTCGAACCAGCGTTGCGACCTCTCCGAACGTCTGAGTTCGAAGACGACGCTTTCCCGGCCGGTGTCGTCCGCCTGTATGCCGACTCGGCGGCCGCCGATTTTTTCCATCGCGCGCTGCGAACGCCAGTTCTGCGGCCCGACCTTGAAGATCACGCGCTCCACAAACCGAAACGCATGTCCGAGCATTAACGCTTTCAGCTCGCGATTCGCAGCACCGCCCCAGTGCGAACGAGCGAGGAACGTCCAGCCGATCTCGACCTCGCTCTTTCCCTCGTCGTAGCCGTGATAGCGCGACGAGCCGATGACGCGGCCGTCCTTCGCATCGAGCACGACCAATCCGCCGCCACAGGCGAGCGCGTCGCGAAAGAACTCCCGGAAGACCTCTTCTTTGTAGCGATCGAAAGCCGGGTGCTGTTCCCAGATCAACGGATCAGCCGCAACCGCATAAAGCTCATCCCAATCATCCGGCCGGAGAGGACGAACCCGGACGAGTTCGCCGCGAAGATCGGGCTGTAGATCGAATGGCATCTCGCTGCGTGCTTGGCAGCGTCACTCCAGCACGAGAACAGCGAGTCAGCGATGGAATTTTCGCCCGACCTCACCGTCGCTGACGGAAAGCAAAGCCGCCGAGACGACACGTGGGCGGCGTTCTCGGCGACGGAGCGAAACAGAGGTGGTTAGGCGCGCGCGCGGCGATACATCCCTGCGCCGAGCAGCATCAATCCGAAGACCGCGATCGAGATCGTCGACGGCTCAGGAACGGCACTCGCGGTGATATCATCGAGCCGCCAGTAGCCCTGGTCATTCCGATGCTGGAACTCCAGCGTGGTCGACGAGGTCGTGGCCAGCAGGCCGTTCAAGGTGACCTTCGTGTAAGGCCCAAAGTTCGGATCGAACGCGAAGTTCGTCGTGGTGAAGTTCGCCACGGGCACGCCGTCGAAGAAGATGTTCAGAAATTCTGTGCCGGTTCCATCGCTGTCGTTGGCGAGGAAGAAGCTCACGTTGTACATCTGCCCGGCAGACGTCGCGAAACTCTGGCTGAACGATCCGGTGGTCTGGTATGCGCCGAGATTCGCATAAAAGCTGCCGGAGTTGGCCAGCGGAGCGGCCGTCCCGATGACGGTGAAGTTAGATGGATCGTTGATGGTCCAGCCGCTCAAGTCACCCGTCTCAAATCCGCCGTTGAGGATCTGCGCGTGAGCGGAGATGGCGGCGAAAGAAGCGGCGAGAGTGGCGATGCAGAAGCCAGTGCGGAGAGAAGCAAAGCGTTTCATATTTGGATGCCTGCGAGAGATGCAACTTCCGAGCCAGCTTCGCTGAATTTTTTCGCGATTCGCGTTCGCCAGATTTCGCAGTCAACCGAGCGACGCTGTGGTGCTGGTTCGCGGCTTAGAAACGCACGCGCGCTCGCCGTCATTTCTCGGCCGTGGTAAAACAACGCCCGATGAAAACTCTCGCTTCGCGCGCGCCGGATTTCCCGACGGTCGATCAGGTGATGGTAGAAGAACGCGCGGCCGCGTTTACCAAGCGAAGCATCAAGACCTCCGCGAAACTCCAGGGCCTGAAGCTCGCCGTCTCGATGATGGACCTGACCACGCTGGAGGGAAAAGACACCCCCGGCAAAGTGGCGTTCCTCTGCCGCAAAGCGATGCAACCAGCCAATCCGCGCTACGACGTTCCGCCCTGCGCCGCAGTCTGCGTTTACCCGAACCTCGTCCGCGCGGCGAAGAAGTTCCTCGGCGATTCCGGCGTCAAAGTCGCCTCAGTCGCGACCGCATTTCCAACCGGGCTGATGCCGTTGCGCCTGAAGCTGGAGGAAGTGCGCAGCGCGGCGCGCGACGGCGCGGATGAGATCGACATGGTGATCAACCGCGGCGTTTTCCTGGCCGGCGATTACAACCGTACCTCCGATGAAATCGCCGCGGTAAAAGAAGCCTGCGGCGATGCGCACCTGAAGGTCATCCTCGAAACTGGCGAGCTTCAGACCTACGACAACGTCCGTCTCGCGAGCGAAATCGCGATGCGCGCCGGCGCCGATTTCATCAAGACCTCAACCGGCAAAGTGAATCCCGCCGCCACCATGCCGGTCACGCTCGTGATGCTGGAAGCGATCCGCGATTACTTCTACGAGACCGGCATCCGCATCGGCATGAAGCCGGCCGGTGGGATCCGCACCGCAAAGCAGGCGCTCGCCTGGCTGGTGATGGTGAAAGAGACGCTCGGCGACGACTGGCTCACGCCCGATCTCTTCCGCTTCGGCGCCAGCACGCTGGTGAACGACGTGCTCATGCAGATCGTGAAGACGGTCGACGGAAATTACCAGAGCAGCGACTACTTCTCGCTGCCATAACTCCGCTAAACTTCGACGGCCTTCCTCAAAAAGAGGAAGGAACGTCCGCACCGGGAGCAAAGCGTGGCTTGGCTCGTAAAGGTACCAGAAACGGGCAGCAAAGGTTAACGAATGATCGATCTAATTTCGCTGCCAGCAGGCTGTTGAATCTTGTGCTGTTGCAGATTTAAAGACAATGACGGCGAGTACTAGAGCGTGGTTACTTCTCGCTACCTTAGCTGCAGACCGCGGTCCTCTGCCGCCGTCGCAACAGAATCAAAAGCACGATGCTGATGAGCGACAGGACAAATGCGTTACCCCTCTCCGGCACGGTCGCAGGCCCACGGGCGGCGAAGTTGTCCAAGGCGAAAGCATCGTACCTCCGGCGAAAGTAATTTCGACGCGGTTAAAAGCCGTCGCATTGCCAATTCCAGCGAAACCTCCTGTGAAGGTGGGATCAGGCGACCCCGCAAAGGCGAGAGAACCTAATTCGTTGCGCCGTTGAAGAGCGTTAAGCTCACGGCTGGTAGCGAGACTGTCGGTTCGAAGGAGTGCAAAGCCGAAGCCAAAGGATGTTGCAGGACTGGCGAGCGAAACGGTGAGCACGTAGCCAAGCGAAATACCGCCCGAAAATTGACTCACGACGCGGTCACCGGTGATGTTGTTCGTGTTGCCGGGACCGCCGAAGAATTGAACGTCACCGAACCTGAAGGGACGTTCTCCGTAAAAGTGAATTCATTGATGCTGAGTCCGCTAAGAGGCGTGCCGTTCGGAACCTCCGAAAACGTGACATTCGGGGGCGTCAACGAAGCCTTGGGGACAACAAATGGCGCCGCAAGCACGCGCCGCTAAGGAGAATGCCGGAGATGCAGGTGACGGCCAGGACAGTTAATGACTTCTTCTGGGGGAGTTCATGGAGGGGAGCGTGGTCAGCTCCGCGGAGCTCGAGACAAGCACAATACAGCGGTGTGCTGGCGTAAATTTGCTGATCGCCGATCGCAACGCGACGTGCGAAGTGCCATCGCTCGCATCGTCTTTTCCCGTGCGTGCCGCGCGGCCTCGCGCTAAGAACACTCGATGCCTCGTAAGACCCGCAGCAACGGCGCTGCCATCGCGCTCCGTCCTGAGAAGTCGCTTAACGGTGACGCTCGCATCGCCCTTCCGCCTAACGAGAGGAAGCTGAACTTCGGGGATCGCTGGGGTTACACGCCGGCGCCGGAAGCGAACAATTACATCGAGCTGCGGAAGCGTTATCAGCACTTCATCAACGGGAAGTTCGTCGCGCCGAACTCGGGCAAATACTTCCCGTCGATCAATCCCGCGACCGAGGAGCAGCTGGCCGAAATCGCGGAGGGCGATGCGCGCGATGTCGATGCCGCGGTCAAAGCGGCGCGCGCGGCTTACAAGAACGTCTGGAGCAAAATGCCCGGGCGCGAACGCGGGAAGTATCTCTATCGCATCGCGCGTTTGATTCAGGAGAAGTCGCGCGAGTTGGCCGTGCTCGAGTCGATGGACGGCGGCAAGACGATCAAGGAATCGCGCGATGTCGATCTGCCGCTGGTCGCCGCGCATTTCTTCTACTACGCAGGTTGGGCGGATAAATTGCAGTATGCGTTTCCGGGTCGAACGCCGCGCTCGTTAGGCGTCGCCGGGCAGATCATCCCATGGAATTTCCCGCTCCTCATGGCGGGGTGGAAGCTGGCGCCGGCGCTGGCCTGCGGAAACACGTGCGTTCTCAAACCAGCGGAGACAACCAGCATCACGGCGATGCATCTCGCGGAGATTTTTCAGGAAGCGGAACTGCCGGACGGCGTGGTCAACATCGTGACCGGCGCGCGCGCGACGGGTCAGGCGCTGGTCGATCACGACGACGTGAACAAGCTCGCGTTCACCGGTTCGACTGCTGTCGGCAAGATGCTCACGCAAGCGGTCGCCGGGACGAAGAAGCGGCTCACGCTCGAGCTTGGCGGCAAAGCGGCGAACATCGTCTTCGAAGACGCGCCGATCGACCAGGCGATCGAAGGGATCATCGGCGGCATCTATTTCAATCAAGGCCACGTCTGCTGCGCGGGCTCGAGATTGCTCGTGCAGGAAGGGATCTTTCCGACCGTCATACGGAAGCTGCGCGACCGGATCGCAACGTTGCGCGTCGGCAATCCGCTCGACAAGAACACGGACATCGGGGCGATCAATTCACGCATGCAGCTCGATAAAATTCACGAGCTGGTCGACAGCGGTTTGCAGCAAGGCGCGGAGCTCGTCCAGTCGCGCTGCCGCCTGCCGGAGAAAGGCTACTGGTATCCGCCGAGTTTCTTCACCGGCGTGACGGCGTCGCATCGCATCGCGCAGGAAGAAATCTTCGGGCCGGTCTTAAGCGTCATGACCTTCCGAACGCCGGAGGAAGCAATCGAGCGCGCGAACAACACCATGTACGGCCTGAGCGCCGGCATCTGGACGGACAAGGGCAGCAAGATTTTCAAGATGGCGAGCAAGCTGCGTGCGGGCGTGGTCTGGGCGAACACCTTCAACAAGTTTGACCCGACAAGTCCGTTCGGCGGCTACAAGGAAAGCGGCTTCGGCCGCGAAGGTGGCTTGCACGGATTGCTGCCGTATCTCTCGTTAGATTAGAACTCGTTAGTCTACGCGGTAGGTAGCGTCCGCCGTCCTCAGCGGACCTGTAGGTTGTTGGCGAAGCCGGTTGCGCGCTGAGGACAGCGCGTCCTACAGCCCGGATTACTTACTCGCCGCGGGCGTCGAAGTAGAGAACGACGAATGCAATTCCGAGGAGCGGACGCAGCGCCGCATGGACGAGGCTGCTGAGGACGTTGCTCGCCAGCGTCAACGCGTCCGGCGTTGGTGCACTCAGGAGTTGCTGCATGAGCGTGATCGCTTCTTCCATCGTCCCGACGCCGCGCAGTCGCATGACCGTGAACGGCATTTCGACCGCCACGCTCGCTGCGACCAAAACGACGAGCCAGACCGAGGCGATGATGGCGCCGCGATAAGCGGGTCGTTGCACGGCCGGCATGTCGCGACGGCTGCGCGCCAGATCTTTGCTCTCGCGCAATGCCTCCGCGCCATCGAGCCCGGCCAGCGTGCACGACTGCTGCCAGAATAGGAAGTTCACGAAGAGCCGCCCCGCCATGTAAACTTGGAGGCCGAGCGCAAGCATCGCGACCAAAAGCGCGAGCGCGCTAGGCGTGCTCGCGAGAGAGAGAATCAGGACGACCGGCAGCAGAGTCCAAAACAAGTAGCTGCCGTAAACGAAGAGGCTGAGTCGCGCCATCCGCGGCCACACGCCGACGGCCTGGCGAAGAACGTCGCGCAGCTTCGCCTTGCGGCCGGCGGCGAGTTCGGCTGCGGCGAATTGCAAACCGGCCACGAAGATCGGCCAGCAGACGAGTAGCGCCGCAAGCGCGAGCACGGCGACGACACCGGCGATTCGCGAGCGCACATCGACGGCTTCGCCTTGCTGAAAACTGGCGAATCCGAAGCTGATCTGCATGACGAGCGACGGCACCGCCACAAACAGGGCGAGCGCGAAAAACTGCGGGAAACCACGCGCATAGATCCGCAGCGTTTCGGACATGATCTCGCTGAAGGTGCGGCGCCGAAACAGTCGATCGGGCCGCGTCTGAAGATCCGGAGAGACCGCGAAGAGCTCCGGAAATTGCGAAGCCGGCAGCCAGCGTTCGTCTGCCTCGGCGCGGACTTCATTCTGCGGAATCAGCCGACCTTCGGCCTTCCACTCGAGCAACGTCTCGAGATCGACCGGGCCGTATTCCTTCCCTTCTACGCGGACGAACCACTCATCGGGCATGCCGATAAGTAGATGCACCACGCGCCGCGCGCGAATCGCGCCAGTCAGCGTCGCGGCTTAGCGCGACTCAGCCCGTGCGCATTCGCAGACAATGCGGAAGCCGAGATCGTTGCAGGAATAATTGGGCGCGTTCGAGGAGCGGGCCGAGGCGCGAAGATTGGAGAAGCGCGATTTCCAACTGCCGCCGCGATAAATGCGCTGCGGTCCAGCGGTCGCGCCTCTTGGATCGAAACGCGGAGCACCGGCCAGCGGCTGGAAGAAATCGAGGCACCATTCCCAGACGTTTCCCGCCATGTCTTCGATGCCGAAGATGCTCGCGCCACGGGGAAAGGAACCGACCGGCGAGCTCTCCGGGAATCCATCGTGACGCACCGGATCCCGCCAGGGGAAGCTGGTGCTCGCGTCGGCGAAATTGGCCACATCGATCGCCTTGTCGTTGTTGCCCCAGGGATACTTCCAGTTGTCCGGCCCACGCGCGGCGTACTCCCATTCCGCCTCGCTCGGCAGACGGTACTTCTTCCCTTCGTGCTGGCTGAGCCACTGGCAAAATTTGACCGCCTCGAAGCTCGTCACGTAGACGACCGGGTGACGATCGGTCGCGCCGGGCATGCGCTTTTGGCGATGCTCCGGATCGAACTGCTCATACTGCGCATTCGTGATCGGATGCTTCGAAACGTAGTAGGCGCTCAGCTTCACCGGCGTGAGCGGTTGCTCGTTAGGCGCGGCGTCGCGTGCATCGCTTCCCATGACAAACGCGCCCGATGCGATCAGCACCATCTCCGAACCCGCGCTGCTCACGAAGTGATTCGCCGCCCGCTGCGGCGTGGCGATTCTTACCACGGGCGAAGGCGGCGGCGTGGCGGCCGGCGTCTGGCGCGCTTGCGCTGAAGGCGGCCGGTTCGACATGCGCGTGCGGTTCAGGAGCAGTTCCTCCTTGTCGAGGTAGTCGTCGAGGACCGCCTCCGCGCGTTCCGGGCCAATGCCGAGATTGTGCGCGATGTTGTTGAAGAGCATGCGAACGCTGTCCGTCGCGCTGCCCATGTTGACGTCGCTCAGGCCGACGATGCGCAGGAATTCCTTTTCCGCCGCGACGTTGATCTGTTCCGCGGGCCGATGCTCGTGCGCGGCCACACGACGCGCTTTTTTCGTCTGTAGCTCGATCTCGATGCAGGCCTTGATCTGCTCGTCACTGATTCCGCTGCGCTGGCCATACTCGGTCAGGTTCGCCTCCGCATCGGCGGTGAGAACGCCGTCCTTGATCGAGAAGGCGACATACTTCGCGAACTCCGCCAGCGCATGCTGCGCAGCTTGCGCGGCCAATTCACGATCGACCTCGCGGCGGCGCGTCGGATCGAGCAGCTGCGTGCGCGCTTCGACGAGCAATCGCGAAGCTTCGTCGAGCCCGCGGCCCAGAAGCTGGGTCAGCGGATTACTTGGCTGGCTGCGGAGCGGCAGTTTCTTTTGCCACCATTGCAGCAGCGCGGTGCAGTGCTGCTGAATTTGCTCATCGGTCACGCCCGCTCTCGGATCGAGACAAAGCCGATCGTAAGGGTTCGCCGCCTCGTATTTGCGCCAGCCTTCCCACTTCCGCGGATCAGTCGGGAAGTCGGGCAGGTTGTCGATATCGAGGACCATGGAGGCGGGATTTCAGGGCGCGGAGATGAAAAGGAGTCAGCGGTCTATCGCAGATTTTGTGCCCTCGTTAGCCGTGAAAACAGATCGCCTCCGCGCCTGCGACGTTTCGCTTCCAATCGAGCCAAACGCGATGGATTCTCTCGCCGAATGAAGCTGCTCCTGATCGACGGCCACTACTACGTTTACCGCTCGTTCTTTGCCCTGCCGGCGCTGAACAACTCGCGCGGCGAGCCGACCAACGCCGTGCTTGGCTTCGCCAAAACCGTGCGCCGGATGTTGAAGGATCTGCAGCCGGAAATGGGCGCCGTTTTCTGGGACCAGGGCGTGCCGCAACGCCGCGTCGAGCTGCAGCCGGCCTACAAGGAAACGCGCAAGGAGATGCCGTTGCCCATGGTGCCGCAGCTCCACTTCATCCGGAACACGCTCACCGGCCTGATGGGCTTCAAGAACATTTCGCTTCCGGACACGGAGGCCGATGACCTGATGGGCTGCTATGCAATCGCCGCCGCGCGCGCGGGGCACGAAGTGATCCTCGCGACCAACGACAAGGATCTCTTCCAACTCGTGAACGACAAGGTGACGGTCTACACGACCGCGAAAGCGGATCTCGCCACGCCGAAAGACACCTACGCGTTGCTTGGCGAAAAAGAGGTCGTCGCGAAATGGGACGTGCCGCCCGGAATGATCGGCGATGTCCTCGCGATTGCCGGCGACTCAATCGACAACATCCCCGGCGCCGGCGTCGGACGGAAAGCGGCGGCCGCGTTGCTCAAAGAACACGGGGGACTCGAGCCGCTGCTGAACAATCTCGAGAAGGTGAAGAGCGCACGCACGCGCGAGAAGCTGATGGCGGCGCGCGAGCAGATCCTGCAGAACCGCAAGATGGTTGCACTGGATTGCGACACGACGCTGCCGGTGCCGGTCGACGAGCTCCGGATCACGCCGGACTACCCCGCGATGATCGAAGCGATGGAACGCGCGGAATTGAAATCGGTCCTCCAGGAAGTGCGCGACGAAGCGGCGAAGGCCGGCGTTTTCAAGCAGTCCGAGCTCTCGCTTTAAGCTGGCCGCGAGCGCCGGAGAATTTTCCGGCAAATTGTTGAACGGCGCGCCAGAGCTGCTGTCCAATCATACAGGTTAAGGCGATTCGGGCGGCGGCACGTTATCTCGTATTTGGTTGTTTCTCCTAGCGTGCGCTGCCCGGATCATTTTGTACGGCAACGCTGCCGGTTAAATTCGAGGATTGTCACTTCCTCATGCCTCTGTTGAGGTGCCTCGCACTTTCGGATGGAACCTCTTCTCGGCCTTCGCGGCTACGTTGTCGATGCGCCGGAGTTCGGTGTTCTGCGTAGCCGGCGCGATGGCGCGCTCGTGGTGGAAAACGGCCGCATCGCCGCGGTTGGGAATTACGATGAGCTCAGCCGATCCCCGCGCGCCGCGCAGGTTCGGTGGGTGGACCACGGGCCGGTCGCGATCTTTCCGGGCCTGATCGATTGCCACACGCACCTGCCGCAATATCCGGTCGTCGCACGCGGGCAGGACGCGCTCTTGCCATGGTTGCGCGAGAACATCTTCCCGATCGAGCGCGAGTTCACGGTCACGAAAGCGCGCGACGAAGCGCCGCGATTTTTCCACGAGCTCGCGCGCCACGGCACCACTACCGCGATGGTCTACTCCGCGATTTACGAGGACAGCTGCGACGTCGCTTTTGAAGCGGCGGAGCGCAGCGGACTCCGCGTCATTCTTGGCAAAATGATGATGGACCTGGGTTCCTACGGTCAGCTCCAGCCGAAGAAGATCCTCTCCGTCTCCCTCCTCGAAAGTGAGCGCCTTTGCCGTAAATGGCATAGCGCGGCGCAGGGGCGGCTCGAGTATGCGTTCAGTCCGCGCTTCGCAGTCACCTGCTCCGACAAACTGATGCGCAGCGCGGCCGAGATGGCGGCGCATTACGGCGCATACCTGCAGACGCACCTCGCCGAAAACCGCGAGGAGATCGAGAAGGTGCACAACCTCCACATGTCCGCGCGCGACTACACCGACGTTTACGAAAAGGCTGGCCTGCTCACGCCGCGAACCATGCTCGGTCACTGCATCCATCTTCAGCCGCGTGAAGTCCAGGCGATCGCGTCCTCCGGTGCCACAGTCGCGCATTGCCCCACCTCGAATCTCTATCTCGGTAGCGGCCTGATGAAGCTCGACGAGATCCGCACCGCAGGCATTCCAGTTGGCCTCGGCTCCGACGTTGCCGCCGGCCCTGAGCTGAATATGTGGCAGGTCATGCGGGCGGCGGTTGAGGTGCAAAAACTCCGCACGTTCTACGAACCCGAGGTGCCGCCACTGCGGGTCGGCGAAGCATTTTACCTCGCCACGGCGGGCGGCGCGCGCGCGCTGGGCAAGTCCGGTGCGATTGGAACTCTGGATGTGGGAAAGGAAGCTGATCTGCTCGTGGTCGATCTCGGTGCGCTCCATCCTTATGGGGCCGACCGCCTGCAGATGAAAACGATGTCAAAGGAAGACGTGGTCGCATTGTGCGTTTACCGGGGCGGGCCGCACGCCACGCGTGAAACCTACGTGCGAGGTCACTGCGTTTACCGGCGCGCCTAACGAATGGATACGCACGACCCAATTGCCATCGCGCTCGCGGAAGACATCGGTCCCGGCGATGTCACCTCGCAGCTCTTTGTCTCCGCCCGCGCACAGGCGGTCGGTCGAATTGTGGCGCGCGAGCGCGCTGTCATCGCGGGAATCGCGACCGCGGCGGAAGTTTTCCGGCGGGTCGATCCTGCTCTGCACATCACAGAATCACTGGCCGACGGAACGGCCGTCACCGGCGGCGAGACAATCATCGAGATCCGCGGCGCTGCTCGTTCCATCCTCACCGCGGAACGGGTCGCGCTGAATTTCCTGCAACGCCTCAGCGGCGTTGCCACGATGACGCGGCAGTTTGTCGAAGGCGTCGGAAAGTCGAAGGCGCAGATTCTCGACACGCGCAAAACAACGCCTGGCCTGCGCGCGCTCGAGAAAGCCGCCGTCGTCGCGGGCGGCGGCTGCAATCATCGCTTCGGCCTCTACGACATGGTGCTGGTGAAGGACAATCATCTCATGGCGAACACCGGCCTGTCCGGACTCGCGGCCGCTATCCAACGCGTGCGCAGCGAGCGACCTGATATTCGCGTCGAAATCGAAACCGATAGCCTCGACCAGGTCCGCACCTTTCTCGAGCTCGACGGGATCGACATCATCCTGCTCGACAACATGAACCCGTCGGAAATGCGTGAAGCCGTCGCGCTCGGGAAGAAGAAGAACATCAAGTTCGAAGCGAGCGGCGGCGTGAACTTGAAGAACATCCAGCAGATCGCGGCCAGCGGTGTCGATTACATCTCGGTTGGCGCGCTGACCCATTCCGCGCGCGCGATCGATCTCTCGCTCGAGCTGACGCATGTCGCGGGCTGAGCCGCGTCTCGAGGCCGACGCGTTACGCGCTGCTCTGCGCGGCCGCATCATTGGACGCGAGGTGCTCGTCCTCGACGAAACAACTTCGACCAACGATTTCGTTTTCGGAACGGCCACCCCGCAAACGCCGGAAGGTCTTGTTGTGTTTGCCGAACGACAAACCGCAGGTCGCGGGCAACACGGCAAACGCTGGGAGTCCGTCGCGGCAAAGGGACTTTGGTTTTCCGTCCTGCTTCGGCCGAAGATTTTGCCTGAGGAATCACCGCGCCTGACCACCTGGGCGGCATCGACGATCGCTGGGACGATAAACGACCAGTTCTCGTTAGGCGCGACTGTGAAGCCGCCGAACGACGTCTATGCCGGCGCGCGCAAAGTAGCGGGAGTTCTTCTTGAAATGCGCGCCGTTCCGCACGCCCCGCACCTTGGAATTCTGGGCGTCGGCGTGAACGTCAATCACGCGGCGGAAGACTTTCCCGACGAACTGCGCAAACGCGCCGGATCCATTGCCCTCGCCCTAGGTCACAATGTCGATCGGCTACAGTTCGCCCGTGCGCTGCTGCGCAACCTGGACCGCACCTACCGCGAGACTTTCGCGTCGTAGTTCTGCAGCGCCCGCAGCTTTTCAAGCGCGCGACCGGAATCAATCTGCTCCTTTGCGAACGCGATGCCGTCTTTCATGTCGTGCACCAGCCCGGCAACGACAAAACCACCCGCCGCATTCACCACCGCGAGATCACGCTTCGCGCCCTGCACTTCGCCGCTCAGAATACCGGTCAGCGTCGCTGCGTTCTCTGTCGCATTCCCGCCGCGCAAATCCGCGAGCGAGCTTTGCTGCACGCCGAGCCAGCGAGTGTCGATGATCGCGGAACTCACACGGCCGTCGTTCAGCTCGGCCAGTGTGGTCACGTTGCCGGTCGAGATGTCGTCCATGCCTGCGCCGGTGTCGGCGTGGCCATGCACAATCCAGGCGCGCTCGCGGCCAAGCTTGCCGAGGACTTCGGCAAAAACACTCGTTAGGCGCGGCGCGTAGACACCGATTAACTGCCGTGATGGACGCGCCGGATTCAGGAGCGGACCGAGCAGATTGAAGATCGTCCGCGTGCGAGATCGGGCGAGTTGCGCGCGCAACTCTCCAAGCGAGCGGAACGCCGGGTGATAATACCGCGCAAAGAGAAAGCCGAGGCCGAGCCGATCCACACATTCCTTCAGGTCCTCGGGTTCCCACTGCAGCCGAACGCCGAGCGCCTCGAGCACATCCGCGCTCCCGCAACGTGAAGTGACACTGCGATTGCCGTGCTTGACCACCACCGCGCCACCCGCCGCGAGGATGAACATGATCGTGGTCGAGACGTTAAACGTATCGAGGCCCGATCCGCCCGTGCCGCACACATCGATCATCGGCCCGGCGACATTCTCCTGCCTAACGAGTGGATCGACCGCGCGGTCGATCAAC
>JALZAD010000246.1 GCA_030948555.1 Verrucomicrobiota bacterium
GAAGTGATGCGCCTTGCGCCTTCACTTGGCGCCTTCGTCCGAAACAAGTCCAACTGATTTACCTCGGCTTCGTGATGGCGAAGTCGCATCAGCGTAATCCGAGTTCGTTGATCTGAGAGCAGAGGATTTTCTCCGTTGCTACCTTTTGATTCAAATCGAGCAAAACAGCGTTGAACGGTGAATCGCCGGTCGAGCGGCATTCCCTCGTAACGTGCAGTCCTGATCACCAGCGTTTAATGGTGAAACACGCAATTACGGATTGTGAGTCCCTGCTCTAACCGCTGAGATATAGGTCGTTGATCGTAGCTGAGTCAAGACTTCCGGCTCGCAAGCAGCCGCGACCTCAACGTAATCACATCCCTCGACGCGAGCGATCACCCTACTGAAATCCACTATAGGAGTATAGATGGGCCGCCATTCGTCCGTGCTTCCCCCCGATAGTGCAATGCTGGCTTTGCAATTCAGCTCTGTTACACTGGAATATCCACAAAGTAGCTGCGCGACGGGTCCGTGGATGCAAGTCAGCGGGTCCCCTGGTGATTTTTAGAGGGAAAACTGCGAGATGAAGCACCACCACCCAAAACGTTCTTTTAGCCAACCACTAGCCATGACGTGTGGCTAATGATTGGCTAAGTCCGCCCACACTTATTCACGACATGCCTCAGAGGGAACACAGTCATAAAGTCACGAAAAACACTGACTACGGATCAGAAGGTTTAAGGTTCGAATCCTCACGGGTGCGCTTTCTCTCGCGCGCGCTGTTTGCGTGACCGGGCTACAGGAAAAACGGGCGCATTTTCTCGAACTTTTTCGCGCCGATTCCCTTTACGGTGCGAAGGTCCTCAGCGCTCTTGAAAGGCCGTGCCTCGATGATGCGTTGCGCCGTTACGGGACCTATGCCGGGAACGTTCAATAGCTCCTTCATCGGTGCTGCGTTGACGTCCAGCTTCACCGCTCCCGGTTCTGCCGCGACAGCTGCAGCCGCTGGTGTTTTGGCAGGCGCTTCCGACGGCGCCACAAGCGGGGCATCGGCTTTGGTCGCGACGCGTTCGGGATGAAAGAAAGCGTCGAACGAATCCGCTCCGGACTTCGCCGGCTGCTTCGATAATCGTACCATCAGTCGACCAGCGGCTGCACCCCAACCGCCGACTTTTTGCGCCTTCGCTTCGCTCTCCAAGCGCCGCAGTTTCTGCCATTCTAGCTCGGGTGAGTTGAGCCCAACCGGCGCCGCCGCGCTGCCATGCACGCGTGCCAGACCATTGGCGACGAGAAGTTCCGCCAGGTCGCCTTCAGGCGTTGCAACGAACGCATAAATGCGCGGCATATTGCTGCGCCCCATCGCGCCCTGCATGCAGGTACGAACGGTGAAAGGACGCGCCAGTTTCTCATGCGTGAATTTCTCGGCCGCTTCACCGGCCGCCACCGCTTGATCGTCGGACACCCCGAAATACTTCGCCTGCTCGTTAACACGCTCCGGGAATGACATGTCAGTCTCCGCCGCGTCCACGAAGTAAAGCCGGATGAGGTATTCCTTGCCCGCGGCTTGAATGTGGAAGCTATCGCCGTCGTTCGAGTCGTTCGGGATCAAACGGCAATCTTTCCAGACCTGCCACGGCTCGCGGGCTCGTGCCGGCGTTCCGCAAAGCAATAACGCACAGCAAACGGCGAGCCGGATGAGCGTGGGACCGAAACCGCGGACACGCGTCACCGTCAGCTCACCAGCTCGAATTGGCTCATCGAACGAAACGCTTGGTATCGCTGGTCGATCTCCTTCTGCGTGAGCGTGCGCATCCGTTCCAGGCTAAACGCCTCGACGTTGAAGCTCGCCAGCACACTGCCGTAGATCAGTCCGCGCCGGATTTGGTTAAAATCCGGCACGCCTCCTTGAGCCGCGAGATAACCGGCCAGACCTCCAGCGAAGGTGTCCCCTGCCCCGGTCGGATCGTGAATATCCTCGAGCGGATACGCGCCGCAGCTGAAAAACTCCGTCGCACTGAAGAGCAACGCGCCATGCTCGCCTTTCTTGATCGCGACATACTTCGGACCGCTCGCGAGGATCTTCCGACCGGCTTTGATCAGGCTGGTCTCCTTCGTCAACTCGCGCGCTTCGCTGTCATTCAGGATCAGCATATCGACGCGCGGCAGCAGCGCATCGAGGTCCGGACGGGTTGTCTCAATCCAGAGATCCATCGTGTCGGCGACGACGAAGCGAGGCCGATCCATCTGATCAAGCACGTGCGACTGCAAAGCCGGCGCGATGTTGGCCAGCAGAACGAAATCAGCGCTGCGGTACTCCGCTGGCAGGTCGGGACGAAAGTGTTCGAAGACATTCAGCGCGACCCATTTTGTCTCGCGCGTGTTCATGTCCCACGCGTATTCGCCCGACCAGCGAAAGGTCTTGCCCGCGACGCGCTGCACGCCGGCGGCGTCGATCTTGCGCTCGCGCCAAAACGCGAACTCTGACTCCGGAAAATCATCGCCTACCACTCCGACCAGCTGCACCGGCGAAAAAAAACTCGCACCAAGCGCTGCGTATGAGGCCGAGCCGCCTAACAAGTCAGCATGTTCTTCGACCGGCGTTTTAACGGTGTCGAGCG
>JALZAD010000265.1 GCA_030948555.1 Verrucomicrobiota bacterium
CGTTGCGCCATCTCAAAGATCGGCGCGAACGTCTCGCGACGCTCCTCGGGTGTCGCGTTGTCGTACCACTTCGTGACCCAAAAGCCCGTGAAGCGCAGGTTCTTGAAGATGAACATGCCGTTCGGAATCGTGAGCGGCTGCAGACTCATCGCGCCGTAAGTCACCATGGTCGCCTCAGGCGCCAGCGCCTTCGCCATGTTGACCGCGCTCTTCCCGCCCACCGCATTGAGCGCGAGGCGAATCGGCGCGCCCTGCGTCTGCTCGGCAACTTGCTCGCGCAGTTCTTCGGTCTCGAGCAGCACAACATCCGCGCCTTCGCCGCGCAGGTCATCGATCAACTCCGGCCGACGAACAATATTCACGCTGCGATAGCCGAGCTCGCGAGCAATTTGAATCGCGCAACGTCCGGCCGCCGAGTTCGCTGCGTTCTGAATGAACCAGTCCCCGCGGCCTAACGAGACAAAGTCGTGCAACATCCGCCACGCCGTGATCGGGTTCACCTTCAGCATCGCCACTTGTACCGGCTCGATCTCCTTCGGCGCCACGACCAGCTTCTCCGCTTTCACCGCGGTCGCTTCGCGCCACGTCCCGACACCATGTGGTACGATCACCTGATCGCCGATTGCGACTTCCCGCACATCCGCTCCGAGTTCGACCACAACACCCGCGCCTTCCATTCCGGGCGTAGCGGGCAATGGCGGACGCACCGGATACTTGCCTTCAATCGCGTTCAGATCCGCCGGGTTCAGCGGCGCAGCCGTCATCCGCACGACTGCTTCGTCAGCCGCAGGTATCGGCCACGGCTCATCGACCATACGCAACACTTCGGCGGGATTTCCGTGCGTCTGGTAGATCGCGGCGCGTATAGTTTTGCTCATTGATGTCCGCGCATCCTACATCTGCGAATTCGGCCAGCAATTTGCAAAGCGGCGCGCGCTGGGCGCTTTTCGGCATCCTGATCAATCTCGCCCTCGCGATCATCAAGATCACCGCCGGCGTGCTCGGAAACGCCTATGCCTTGATCGCGGACGGGATCGAGTCCGCGCTCGACATCGGCGGTTCGGCCATCATCTGGGGCGGGCTGAAGTTTGCCGCGCGTCCGCCAGACGAGACGCATCCGTACGGGCATGGCAAAGCGGAGCCGCTCGCCGCCGGAATTGTCGCTGTGGGCGTAATCGGCGCGGCCATCGGCCTCGCGCTCGAAAGCTGGCGCGAGATTCGCACGCCGCATCACGCACCAGCGCCGTTCACCCTGATCGTTCTGATTGTCGTCGTTGTCGTGAAGGAGCTTCTCTTCCGAAACGTCAGCCGTCTCGGCGAGGAAGTGGACAGCACCGCGGTGAAGACCGACGCGTGGCATCACCGCGCCGACGCGATCACTTCCGTCGCAGCATTCATCGGCATTTCCATCGCGCTGATTGGTGGGCGCGGCTGGGAGAGCGCGGATGATTGGGCGGCGCTTTTCGCCTGCGCGGTGATCGCGACGAACGGCGTTCTCCTCTTTGCGCCGGCATTACGCGAGATCCTCGACACCGCGCCGCGTGGGGACATCTGCGGCGGCATCCGCAGGACTGCGAGCAGCACTCCGGGCGTCGTCGAAGTCGAAAAATGTCTCGTGCGAAAGATGGGCCTGAATTTCTACGTCGATCTTCACCTGCGCGTCGATGGCGACATCAGCGTGCGGCACGGGCACGACATTGCGCACGACGTGAAGGAGGCAATTCGCGAAACGAACCCGCGGGTCGCAGATGTCCTCGTTCACGTCGAGCCGGCTGAGCTCGCAGCTACGGCAGAGGCGCACGCAGCAGAAGATCGAGCGCGTGCGTCAGCTGCCGTCGCGCCGCGCTGATCCGCCGCGAGAACATTGCCAGCCGCGCGATCGCGAGCGGATGCGTCGCCAGATAAAACGCGAGCTTCAGCGGGTCCGTCTTCTGCGTTTCGACATCGAACAACACGTCGGGCGGCGCGGGAAACGGGAGCTTCGGCGTGTCGGTCACGATGCGGAGCGAGAGCAACGGCACGCTCGCGCGATCGCATTCTTTCGCGATCGCGTGCGTTTCCATATCCACTCCGAGTGCGCCGCTCTTCTCGGCGAACTTCTGGCGCTCGCTAGTCGAGTCGAGGACCCGATCCGTGCTCGCCAGTTTGCCAATGCAATGCGGCAGATCGCGTAGCGTTCTCCGCGCGACACCGACCGACCTCGGCGCAGAAAAATTGTCTGCGACCAGGAGATCGCCGATGCGCAGCTCTTCGCCGAGGGCACCGGCAAAACCCGCGCTGATCAAGAGCCGCAGATGGGGTCGTTCATCGAAGAACCGTCGCATTCGCCGGGCCGCAATCTTCTCACCGACGCCGACGTGCAGGACGAGAACCGCCTCGCGGTGAAGTTGCCCGAGCACGCGAACGCTGCCGTCCCGCCGCTCCTGCGAACGATTTTCGAGCAGGCGAACGAACCCGGAGCTTTCGGCAGGCAGCGCGAACGCAACCGCGATCATCGCGCGGATTCGCCGATCCGCACCTGCACCGTCGCGGTCTCGCCGAATGCGTTTGCGCTCCGCGGAACGGACGCCGTCGGTCCGAGAATCTGCCGGCGGAAATCTCCCGCGCGACTCTGCGGAATCGAAGCCGTCACGATGACCTCCGCGTCGTGATCTTCACGGATCGCAGAACCGCCCACCGCCTCCGCAGCCGCAGTCACGGCCGCGGCGAGCTTGTCCCACTCGGCACGCGTCGTCGAAAGGCTGATCTCGTCGTCGTTCAGAGAAGGCGGCGGCAACGCGTTCTTCCCCGCTGCGCCTAACGACTCTGCCAACTGCTGCCGGACAGCGGAGTCGCGTCCGCGATTGTCCGCAGTTTTGTGAAAGCGCCAGCCGATGACGCCCAGCCCCGCGAGAACGTTGAGAACGACGAGCACGAATGCCGCCGTCGCAATCTGCCGACCGAGCCGGCCCCCTTTTTCAGCCACCGCAGGATCGTCGCTCGCCGTCATCACTTCGCGACTTCTCCCGCCGCTGCGATGTATCTCGCGCGCCACCTGAAACTGCTGCCGCAACTGCGAATCTGACATGAGCTGCTCTTCCAGCGCAGTCCGATCCGCGGGCGTCAATTTCCCGTCGAGATAATCGAAAAGCTTGTCAGGATTCATGCCGCTGGGGGAAAGGCTTAGCCGCGCGGGCAGCCAGCGCAACCAGCGAAACGCGCCCAGGAGGACTCGAACCTCCGACCGACGGATTAGAAATCCGTTGCTCTATCCGGCTGAGCTATGGGCGCTCTTGCGGTGTTGCGCAGGCCCGTTCAACACCGCGGCATTATCCCGGTCGAGCACCCGTTGAGCAAGGGGCGAAGTCGCTTCACGAACCGTCCAAGAAAAGGGACGGAAAACACTAGATTTTATTTTGGAGCGAGCGTAAAAAACGGCCCTGTCGGAGTTCACGTCAGTCGGGTTTGCTGTTCCGGCAGCCCCCTTCTCCTGTTGCGCTTTGACTCCCCCCTGCCGCGCTCGCCTGTCGTTTGACCGACGAGATCGCTGCGACCGCCCGCGTTCTATAATGAAACTTACCCGAACCTCTCATTTAGCTTTTCTCTTGGTCGCGTTGGTGAGCCTTGCCAGCAGCGCTCGCGCCTTTGATTGCGAATCGCAAGCTGCTGCAAAGGTTTGCATGAGCGATAACACGCAGTCGGACATTCAGGCTGCGCTGACTCACATCAACGCTGTAATCGCTGACGATGACTGGACGCTGATTTCCGGCAGCCCGGGTGACACAATCGCGCTGACTGACACGCTCACGATCGAGATGTCTCATAGCTTCACCTGGCGGAGCGCCAGCCCAGCTAATCGTGCGACGATCACAAGCTCCTACACTGGTGGGGTTGGCATTTTTCTGCTTCAGCACGCGGCAAATAAGGTCATCACGGTTGAAGATTTCCGGATGACTGACTGGCAGGTAGCCGGCCGTTGGATGCAGGTGGAGGGCACCGGCGAAATTTTCCGCATCCTGAACTGTTACATCCGGCGCACGAGTGGCTCTGAGTTCTGGCTTTGGACCTCCGCGCAAGGGACCGGAGTTAACGAAGGTGAGGGACCGTTCGGACTTATCGCTAACAACGAGATACTCTACTGCGGAATTTTCGTTCGCCAGAACCTCGGCTCTCCGGATGCCGAGTGGTCGAACGATTTTCCCCTGGAGTGGGGGACGCGCCGCGCTGTCTTTCTTGAGTACAACACAATCACCGGCCGTGGCGGTCCGGCCGCTTTCACAGATGGTAACCAGGCGGGCAAGCTGGTCATCCGGCACAACAACGTAACCGACACAGTCGTCGCTTGGCACGGGCGGGATTCAGGCGCATCGGAAACGCGCTGTAAGCACAGCTTCTTGGCCGGCGAGATCTACGCCAACACCTTTCACTTCGATACCACGACGACAGCTCCACTGGTTGAGATTCGCGGAGGCACAGCCCTGGTTTACGAGAACGGCCTGAACGTCACCGGTAGCATCTCGATTGGCGCCCAGCTACAGGCTTACTGCGCTGGCGGAACCTGGGGGAATTGCTTTAACGCCGCCGATTGCACGCCAATGATCGGCCCGCTAACCGATCCGAACGATCCTCAGCTACCCGGGTTTCCGACACCCGTGCGTGCGTGGAGCAATGCCAACAAGCAGGCGTTCTACTACAACACCTGGTGCGCGTCCGATAACGCACTAACTACCTCACCTTCCCACTACCTCGTCTCAGACGACGACTCCGCCAAACCGGCCGGCTATACTCCTTTCGCTGACCCGCATCCGCTAAATCCAGGGCCGACAGTTTCAGCGCCAAGTAACAACGTTCCGCCATCCGTCGCTGGAATTCTAACCGCAGGCCAAACGATAAGTCTGCTAGATGGCTCCTGGAGTGGATACCCAGCTCCTTCCTTCAGCCGGCAGTTGCTTCAATGCGACGAAAACGGTGGCAGTTGTACGGAAATCTCCGGAGCTACTAATCCGAACTTCTCGCTAACAGCTGAACAAGCCGGTAAGAGGCTCCAGCTCAGAGTCATCGCGTCGAACCCAGTGCAAAGTGCAGTAGCTTACAGCACGTTAACGGATGTCGTCGCGCTTCCAGGAATCGAAAACCTCCTGCAGAACGCGAGCTTCGAACGCTGCAGCGCGGAAGACGACGTAGTCAACAACGTAGCTCGCTGGACCGGGTGGCAGACGAACAACGGCGCCGACTATGTCTTTCCTTCCACCGATGCGCACGGCGGTCAGCGCGCCTACCGCGTTTATCGCTCAACTGACCAGCCTGCCTTTCTTGCACAAAGCTTCTTAACTACTCCCGGCGTCAGCTACATCCTGTCTTTCTGGCAAAAGACGGATAGCGCCACCCATGGCATCTACTTCACGGTCTATGACAACGAAGGTAGCCGCTATATCTACGGATCAGCTGCGCAGCCTTCTCCGGGCGCTTACACGAAGAAGCAGGTCGAGTTCAAAGCTCTTTCGAGTTCTACCGCCGTGCAGTTCTTCGCTTCGTTGCTCGGTGGCGGAGAAAACATCTGGCTCGATGACGTTGTTGTTGCGCCGACCTTTGCCGCGGCTTCCCGGGAGTTTCAAGGCAACGCTGACGAAGGAATGAGCTTCGACCTTAACCTGCCACTCACCGGCACGCCTGCGGTGGAGTGCCGTTATGGCGCGGACACGATCGTCTTTCGTTTCGCCAATCCTATCGAAACCGTGACCGGAGCAACCGTGTCGAGCGGCGTTGGGGAGATTCGTGAGACTTACTTGTCGAGCGATGGTCGGGAGTACGTCGTCAAACTGAGCAACGTAGCCAATGAGCAGCATCTCAGCGTGACCTTGCAGGGCGTGAAGGAGGCAACCGGGCGCATCATCGGCTCGATTACCGCTGGCCTCGACTTCCTGCTAGGTGACGTAAACGGCGATGGCGTGGTCAACGCGGCCGATGCGACTCTCGTGCGCGGTCATTCCGGCGAAGCGACCACGAGCGGAAACTTCCGCTACGACGTGAACAACGACGGGCTAATCAACGCGGCCGACGCAACCATCGTTCGAAATGAGTCGGGCAAAGGGCTGACTCGATCCGGTTCCGGCGCGCCGCCAAACGTCAATCCTGTTGTCGGGTCGCCAGGTTCAACCCCGCGCTGATATTCAGGCCGGGACGTGTTCTGGCAGCCCGATCTCGAGCTCTTCTTCGGCTGTGTCTTCCGTGGTTTGCAGAGGGGCGAAGCGTTCGGCGCGGAACCCGCGTTCAATGCCATGCGCGTTCAGCGGCCCTTTGATTTCGCAGAGGTAAACCGCCACTTCGCCTTCTTCTCCGGTCAATCCGACGCCGGGAACGATATCCCGGATCGTGTAGGTCGAACCCTCCTTCGGAAGCTCTGCATACAGCTTTTCGATTCCCAGCGGGAAGCGCCCATCGACACAGACAACCTTTTGATTCGGTAGAAACATTGCCCGTGAAAATAGCACGGTCGCGCTGGTCGCAAAGGCCGCTCAATGCGCGCTGCGGGTAAAATGTTGCTGCTCGCCGCTCATTCTGTAGGCTGGGCGCCATTCACCGCATGAAAGGCGACAACTACGCGTGGCACCAGCGTTTCCGCGAGCTCTATGACAAGGCGCTCGTGAAGTACCGCAACGAGAACCGCAACGTGAACACTTTCTTCACGCCGCGTGAGGTCGGCGTCTTGAAGCTGTTCGGCGCGAAGCCGATGGAACTCTACGATTACGCGGAGGACTCGAGTGACCTCGATTCTGAAACCGCACTGCTGATCGTGGCCGCGCGCCGTGATTACTTCTTCGAGGTGCAAAAAGGCGCCTGGTCGGAAAAGACGATGAACGCCGATCTGCTGCCCGCAAAGGAAGCTGAGCTGAGCGGGATCGCGTGGCTGCCGCGCTTGATTGAAAAGGCCAAGGCCCGTCTCCGTGGTGAAATGCCTAACGAGCTGATGTATGGCTGCCGTGGGGACCGCCGCTTCTTCCGCGCCTACGACGTGCACCCGGCTGATTTCCTTCGCCTCGTTTGGGCGACCAAAGGCAACGAGCAGAAGATTATCGCCTACGTCAAAGGCGAGCGCTGAGGCGAAGCAGTTGCCGCGTGTCTGACGCGGGTAAGGTTGTCCGGTGAGACTTGCGAACGTCATCCGCCTTTGCTGCGCGCTTTGGCTCGCCGCGACCGTAGCAGGTCGCGCGCAGGAGGAAGTGTCTCCGCCGAACAAGCTTTACCAGCAGGCACTGGTCGAAAGCGGGCGCGCCTCGAAGTTCGAGCAACGGGGAAAGTTAAACGACGCGATCGACACCTATGAGCTGGCCGGTCGTCTTTCCGAGGCAGCTATCGCCGAGGCGGAACGTAGCGGTCTTTCCGACGAGAAGCGCCCGCCCGAAGTCTACTTCCGTTGCGCCACTTCCTACCTGCACGCCGGCCGTCTTCTCGTGCGCGAGAAGAAAGACGGCGAGCGCAAAGACGAAGACCTGCGCAGAGCGGCTAAATACCTCGAGCTCGTCGACAACATCGAAACAGACCGCGCACAGCGCACCGGCAGTCCGGTGAACCCGGAGATCTGGCGCGTGCGCAATGCCGCGGGTTACGCTTGTTTTTTGAGGGGCGAGTTAGCACAGGCACGGCTGCATTATAAAGCAGTCCTGGAGTTGAACCCGAGCTACCAGCCGGCGGAGCAGGCGGTTGCCGAGATCAACAAGCTCGAGCAGCAACAGAACGAACTCTTCACCCCTCAAGGCCGCACGCGGAACAAACGAGACACCAGCAAGGTTCTTCGAGGGCTCGTCGAGACGCTAAAGCTCGCGCGCGATATTGCGAAGTTCGCGCTCTAACTCCGCCGCGCATCGCTTCGCGTCTTCACTTCAGCTGTCGACCGATGGAGGCCTGTCGAGCTATGCCGGACGTATTCGTCGCTTGTTTTCCGATATCGGCCCTAACGAATGAGATCATCGGTGCACAGCCTCTTCAGTTGCGTACCAGGCTCCCAGTCGCCAGGTTCCTTCCTGTGCGCGACCATTCATACCGCCGGCGCCAATTCCTCCCGCTCCCAAGGTCACCATCGATGAGAAGCGCCTGCTAAGGCGACGAGAGCCAGCTTAACACTGCCGCTCATTCCACCGCGGAGTTAAAGCCGGCTAGCTAAGCGCTCCGCTCGCGAATTGATTGGACCAGATCGGCGATGACCTCATCTCGCGGCTTCGCACCGAGGTTGCCTTTGCCGTGGACACGGACACTCACGTTATTCGCCTCCATGTCGCGGTTTCCGATCACGAGCATGGTGTGCACTTTCATCTCCTCCGCGTTCGCGATCTTGGTTTTCATGTGATCGTTGCTCGCGTCTAGCTCAGCCCGGACTTGCTGCGCGCGGAGCTCGCTCCGAATCGCGTGGGCATACTCAAGGAGCTTAGCGTCGTCGCCGATCGGTAGGATGCGGACCTGTTCCGGCGAAAGCCAGAGCGGGAAGTTGCCGGCGTAGTGCTCGATGAGGAAGCCGATGAAGCGCTCGTGCGTACCGAGCGGGGCGCGGTGGATGCAGAGCGGGGTTGCCTCGGTGTTATCGCGCGTTTTGTAAGTTAGGCCGAATCTCGGTGGGACGGCGAAGTCGACCTGATTGGTAGCGATGGTAAACTCGCGGCCGATCGCGCTCCAGACCTGGACGTCGATCTTAGGTCCGTAGAAGGCAGCCTCGTTAGGCACTTCGACGTAGTTGATGCCGCTGCGTTGCAAGACGCCGCGCGTCATGTCCTCGGTCTTCTTCCAGAGCTCCGGGTTATCGACGAACTTCTGCCCAAGCTTCGCCGGATCGTGGGTAGAGAAACGCATGATGTATTTCTTGATCCCGAAGATCTTGAAATACTTGAGATACATCTGGTTCACCGCGTTGAACTCCTCTTCAAACTGCTCCTCGGTGCAGTAGATGTGCGCGTCGTTCATCTGCATCGAGCGCACGCGCATGAGGCCGAATAGCTCGCCGCTCTGCTCGTAGCGATGGCAGGTGCCATACTCGGCGAGGCGCAACGGCAGGTCGCGATAACTCTTCGGCACCGCCGCATAGAGCTTGTGGTGGTGCGGGCAGTTCATCGGTTTCAGGTAGTAGCGCTGCGCGACGGCATCGGTGTCGCCGTGTTCGTGCAGCTCCATCGGCGGAAACATCGAGTCGGCGTAGTAGGGCAGGTGCCCGGTCGTTAGGTAGATCTGTTCGCGGGCCAGATTCGGAGTCCTTACGCGCTGATAGCCGGCCGCAAACTCCGTCTCCTTCGCCAGCTTCTCTAGTTCCTCGATGATCGCGGTGCCGCGCGGGAGCCAGAGCGGCAAGCCCGGACCTACATCGTCGTTGAAGGTGAAGAGCTCTAGTTCCTTGCCTAGCTTGCGGTGGTCGCGCTTCTTCGCTTCCTCCAGCATGGCGAAGTAGGCGTCCATCTCGGTGCGGTTCTTGAACGCGGTGCCGTAGATGCGTTGAAGTTGCGGGTTCTTTTCGTCGCCTTTGTAGTAGGCACTGGCGACGTGGGTGAGCTTGAACGCGCCGATGTTGCCGGTGCGCATGACGTGCGGCCCGGCGCAGAGATCCGTGAAGTCGCCGTTGCGGTAGAGGGAGATTTCTTCGCCTTCCTTGATCGTGTTCTCGATGATATCGAGCTTGAACTTCGACGCCTCCGGCCGCGCGCCTAACGAGGCCAGCTCGCCGCGCCGCGCCATCTCCAGCGCTTCCGTGCGACTAACCACGCTCCGCTCGAACTTGTGGTTCGCCTTTGTCTCCTTCTTCATCTCCGCTTCGATCTGCGCGAAGTCTTCGGGGGTGATGCGGTGCGCCAGCTCAACATCGTAGTAGAAACCGTTCTCGACCGGCGGCCCGGCCGCGAATTGCGCCTCCGGCCAGATGCGCAGGATAGCGGTGGCGAGCACGTGCGCGGCGGAATGTCGGATGCGCTCGAGGTCAGTCATGGGCGCTCCTTCGTGCGCATGCGGGGTTGTCACGGCAGCGACGTCTTCGGCCGCGCTGTGTTCGTCTATTCTCGGAGAAAGGCCGTCGGACATGGGCGGCGAAGTTAACAGCCTTCCCCTACAGACTCAATCGCTCCCGCAGCTCCGGCGCACGGCGGCCCGACTTTCGCCTCGGGATCGATCAAGCCGGCTCGGGGGCGTTCGCTGCGCCGGTCGAAACGCGACCAATGGCTTCGTCGCGTGATGACGGCGAAACTTCTTCGCCGAATCGCGCGACTCATACCGATGCGTGCGCCGCAACGCGAGTGGCGAGATCCCTCAGCGTCTCCGCTGCTTCGCGATGACAGATTCATAATCCCTGGTCGGAACGGAATCGTCCGGAAACTTCCCGCAGCTTCCACTCAGCCTCCGTCAACGCGCTGCAAAGGTCGCGTCGACTCGAGTAGATCCCCGTCAACGCCGGGGCCGCGAAGGCTGGTGCGATTCGAAGACATTTTCCTTCAATCAACTGAACGACGGCCCGCCCCTCCAAAAACGTGGGCATGCGGGCTTCGCCCGCTCGCGAATGACGGCTGCAGAACCAAATGGGCTCCCATCCTGAATGTTTGACGCGTTTAAGGCGAATCGCGTAAATAGAACGTGCGCGCGTCAGGGATTCGAAACAGCTTCAACTCCGCGGGCGCTTTCTGCACTCGACGCGTATTGCTCGCAGTCTTTTGCACCGCTCTGTGTTCTACGGGAAGCGCAACGCTGCTGAGCTGGTTTCGTCCCGAACCGCCGCAGCGTGTCCGGCCGCCCCAAACGTTATCTTTCGAGCAGCGGGTCGAGTATCAGCGCCAGATCGAAGAGGTTTACAGGCATCATCGCAGATCCGCAACGCTTGACGGGCGCGCGAGGTCCCCGCTCGATCAAGCAGTGCCTCAGGCCGAACTAGAAAAGAAGGTCGAGGCGTATATCGAAAACTCACAGGCTCTGGAGCAGTATTGGAAACGACCGATAACAGCTGGCCAGCTACAGGCCGAAATAGATCGGCTGGCAGTACAGACGAAACAACCCGACGTGCTGCGCGAACTTTTTGCCGCGCTTGGTAACGATCCGACTGTGATCGCCGAGTGCCTGGCAAGGCCGCTAGTGGCGGAACGCGTGCTGAGAAGCCTCTATCCGTACGATGAACGTATTCACGGCGAACTGAAAAAGCGCGCCGAGTCTGATCTTCGCGCTTACCCCGGCTTGAACGAAGTGAAGCTGACCAGCGGCACCTACAGCGAGATCGTCTTAGTCCGAAGGGAGGAACGTGGAGAGCAGTCTCAGCGCCCCGTGGACCAGGCAATTGAGCTAAACAGCAGCGAGTGGGACGAAACCGTCCAGAAGCTTGCAACCGCTTTTGACAACCGGGCGGCCTTCACAAACGCTCCAGTACCCGTTGGATACCTAACTCCACTACAGGAAGACGAAACACGCTACTATGCGACGGCAGTAACTGAGAAGGCCGACGGATATCTAAAGCTTGCGACTCTTACTTGGTCGAAAGAGCCGATCGAGTCCTGGCGAGGAAGAGCGAAAGCACAGCTGACTGGCGAGATGGCAGCGCTGATTGCTGTCTACACGCTTCCGCCCATCTCGGGTGAAGCAAGCGGATGCACCGCGGATAGTTGGGCAGCCACTTCTTTAAACTTACCGGAGGCGAGGTCTCTTCCGACCGGCATCTGGACGGGCAGCGAAGTGATCTTCTGGGGCGGATCGGTCGGCTATCCATCGACACCGAAGAACACCGGCGGCCGATACAATCCCAGCACTGACGCCTGGACCACGATGAGCACGATCGCCGCGCCATCCGCGCGCGGCGGTCACACCGCCGTTTGGACCGGACGTGAGATGATTGTGTGGGGCGGCGGCTGGCTGAACACCGGCGGGCGCTACGATCCCGCGACTGATACTTGGATACCTACGAGCGCGGCAAATGCGCCGACCGGTCGATCCGGACACAGTGGCGTTTGGACTGGTAGTGAAATGATCGTGTGGGGTGGACGTGACAATAGTGGACCGTTCAACACCGGCGGTCGTTACAATCCCAACACTAATAGTTGGACACCTACGAGTAACGTCAACGCACCCGCCGCACGAAATTACCATTCAACGGTCTGGACAGGCAGCGAGATGATCGTATGGGGCGGAGATCTTGGCACTAACCAATACTTAACTACTGGCGGCAGATACAACCCGATTACGGATAGTTGGGCGCCTACCAGCACGACGGGCGCTCCCACGGCAAGAGCGCTTCACACCGCGGTCTGGACAGGAAGCAAAATGATTGTGTGGGGCGGGCAAAATATCCAGGCCTCGCCTTACCAGGGCTATGACACGGGCGGGCAATACGACCCGGGAACAAACGCTTGGACGGGCACCAGCACCATCAACGCACCTGCTGGCCGCTATTATCACACAGCAGTGTGGACGGGCAGCGAAATGGTCATTTGGGGCGGGACGGGCGGCGGCATCACGAACACAGGCGGGAAGTACAACCCGGGCACGGACACCTGGATTCCGAGCAGCACGAGCAACGCACCGCGCGCGCGCTGGATTCACGCTGCAGTTTGGACTGGCAACGAGATGGTTATCTGGGGCGGCGAGAATGGTAAGCCTTTGAATACAGGTGGCCGCTACAACCCAAACACAGATACTTGGGCAGGCACACAGCTGCCGACTGCGCAGGACTCTCACAACGCGGTGTGGACAGGCAGTGAAATGATCGTTAGGGGAGGGTTTGATGGTTACTCCCCTTTGAACACGGGCGGGAAGTATAGCCCTGCCACAGATAGTTGGACGACGACCAGCATCGTCTCCGCGCCTGGTCCCCGCTATTATCAGACGGCAGTCTGGACGGGCGCCGAGATGATCGTGTGGGGAGGATTTGACGGGAACTGCAGCGTGAACAGCGGCGGTCGCTACGACCCGAGTGCCGACAGTTTGTCAGTCACGAGCACCGCCGGAGCGCCCGCGGGGCGATCGTATCACAGCTCCGTGTGGACCGGTAGCGAGTTGATCGTTTGGGGTGGACACGATTGCGCCGGTCACACCTTCAGCTCCGGCGGGAAATATAACCCGACGACGAACGCCTGGTCGACCACCAGTTCTACAAATGCGCCCGCGGCTCGCTCCCGGCAGACAGCGGTATGGACAGGGAATGAAATGATTGTTTGGGGCGGCACACCCACAAGTCAGGGTTTTGAATCGGTGAACACCGGCGGGCGCTATCACCCAAACACAGATACATGGAACACCACCAGCGCGATTACCGCGCCCGCAGCGCGTAGCTTTCACAGCGCAATCTGGACGGGTAGTGAAATGATCGTCTGGGGCGGGCGCCAGGGGACGGCATTTATGAGCCCGTTTCTTGCAAGCGGCGGCCGGTACAATCCAAGCACGGATAGCTGGACTACCACCACCAGCACCAACGCACCGTCAGCGCGAGGAGGTCACGCCGCAGTTTGGACCGGCCGCGACATGATCGTCTGGGGCGGGGGTATCGAAGCCTACCCCGGCGTCGCAAATGACGGCTACAGTTATGAACCCGGTAGTGACACTTGGAAAGCCATTAACACAGCCCACAATGCGCCGGACGCACTCGGCTACGCTACGGCCATGTGGACTGGGAGTGAGATCATCTTCTGGAGCGGACGCAGCGGCGCGAGATATTGCGCCGACTTAGGCCCGACAGCGCCGCCCACTCCTACACCGACACCTACTCCGACTGCAACACCGACGCCCACCGTTACGCCGAGTCCGACTCCGACGCCGAGCATCCCCCCGCTCCCAGTCGCGACAATGTCGAGCCTCTCGACGCGGGGGACGGTTGGCACCGGAGATAACGTCATGATCGCCGGGTTTAAGATTAGCGGCTCCGCCGGCCAGATGAAACGCGTGCTCATCCGCGGCATTGGGCCTTCGCTGCGAAGCTATAACGTTCCCGACACTCTTTCGGATCCACTACTTGAGCTGCATCAAAAAGGCGGCGCAGTTGTGATTAATGACAACTGGGCGGACGCCTTGAACGCGAACGAAATCCCGGGTGACCTCCGGCCAACTGACCCGCGTGAATCAGCGATCGTTGCCACGGTCGAGGCTGGCGCTCACACCGTAATCCTACGTGGCGCCGGCGCTACGAGCGGCAATGCCCTCGTGCAGGTTTACGACTTAGCGACCGGCGCAGCCATTCCGATTGCCAACCTCTCGACCCGCGGCGTTGCCGGAACCGGCGACAACGTGATGGTTGCGGGGTTGATTGTGGAAGGGGCGCCCGGGTCAACCAGGCGCGTTGTCTTGCGCGGCATCGGTCCGAGCCTCGCGCAATACGGGGTACCTAACATTCTGGCGGACCCTGTCCTAACGCTGCACAAGGCGGACGGTAGTACCGTAACGAACGACGATTGGGCTCGATCGCCGAACGTAGATCAAATCCCGGTTGATCTTCGGCCGCAGTTCTTGAGCGAGTCGGTGATTGTCGCGACCTTGCCGCCCGGACCGTGTACGGTGGTGTTGAGCGGCAGCGGCGGAACGAGCGGCAACGCGCTCGTCGAAATCTACGGCTTCGATTAGCAGGAGCGCGAGCCACACCGCAGCCGAAACGTGCTTGCTCGATCCTGCGCGTCCGCGAACTTCCGGCATGCTTTCTCCGACGCGCGTAAAAGACGCGCTGCACAGTTCCGCGCCCGCCGATGAAATCCTCGTCCAAGGCTGGGTGCGCACCCGGCGTGATTCCAAGACCTTCTCCTTCATCGAACTGAACGACGGCTCCTCGCTGAAGAACCTGCAGGTCATCGCGCAGGACACGCTGCCGAATTACGCTGACGTGCAGAAGCTGAACACTGGCGCCTCGATCTCCGTGCGCGGGAAGCTCGTGCCGTCACAAGGCAAAGGCCAGAAGTGGGAAGTCGCCGCTGACGGGCTAACGGTCCTCGGCGCGTCCGACGATAGCTATCCGCTCCAGAAGAAAGGACACACGCCGGAGTTCCTGCGCGAGATCTCGCATTTGCGCCCGCGCTCGAATCTCTTCGGCTCCGTCTTTCGCGTGCGCAGCCGACTCGCCTTTGCAATTCACCAGTTCTTCCAGGAACGCGGCTTTGTTTATGTGCATACGCCGATCATCACGGGCAGTGATTGCGAAGGCGCGGGCGAACTCTTTCGCGTCACGCAAATCGACCTGAAGAACCCGCCCAAGACGAGCAGCGGAGACATCGACTACGGGAAGGACTTCTTCGCGCGCTCTACTTACCTGACGGTCAGCGGACAACTGGAAGCCGAAGCGTTCGCCTGTGCCTTATCGAACGTCTACACCTTCGGCCCTACTTTCCGGGCGGAGAACTCAAACACCTCGCGACACGCCAACGAGTTCTGGATGATCGAGCCGGAGATGGCCTTCTGCGACCTGCAGTGCAACATGGATGTCGCAGAGGAGTTGGTGAAATACCTAATCCGCGACATCCGCGCGAACTGCCCGGACGAGCTCGAGCTCTTCAGTAAATTCGTCGACAAGGAATTGCTCGCGCAGCTCGACTTCGTGACAGAGCGGCCATTTCAACGCACCAGCTACACGGAGGCGGTCGAGCTACTAGTTAAGAGCGGCCACAAGTTCGAATTCCCGGTGGCCTACGGCGCGAACCTGCAGAGCGAGCACGAGCGCTGGCTAACGGAGAAGCACTTCAAGTCGCCGGTTACCGTCTTTAACTACCCGAAAGAGATAAAGCCGTTCTACATGCGCCTAAACGACGACAACCAAACCGTCACCGCGATGGACGTTTTAGTTCCGGGCATCGGTGAAATTGTAGGAGGTAGTCAGCGCGAAGAACGTCTCGAAGTGCTCGAAGCAAACCTGCGCCGACACAAGCTCGATCCCGCAGACTACAAGTGGTATCTCGACCTGCGTCGCTACGGCACGGTACCGCACGCCGGCTTTGGTTTAGGCTTCGAGCGCATGCTCATGTTCGTGACTGGCGTCTCAAACATTCGAGACGTGATCCCCTTCGCGCGCACACCCGGCAGCGCGGAGTTTTAGCGCTCTCGCTTTTAGCGGCATCGTTTCTAGACTCGTGGCGTGTCTGAAGCTCCCGTCGCGCCGAAGCTCGAAATCGCGCACGTCCTCACGATGGACGTGGTCGGTTACTCCAAGTTGCTCATCGATGAGCAGACTCGCGTCATGGCGGAATTGACGCGCCTGGTTCGCGAGGCGGCCCGGTTCCAGCGTGCGGAGGCGGACGGAAAACTCCTTCGTCTGCCGACCGGCGATGGGATGGCGCTCGTCTTTTTCAACGACCCGGAAGCGCCGATCGAATGCGCGATGGAGATCAGCGCGGCACTGAAGAGCCGGCCAGAGATCCGGGTGAGGATGGGTATTCACAGCGGACCGGTGAACCAGGTCTTGGATGTGAACGATCGATCCAACGTGGCCGGCGCGGGGATCGACATGGCGCAGCGAGTGATGGATTGCGGCGACGCGGGGCACATCCTTTTGTCGAAGCGCGTGGCCGATGATCTCACGCCTTACTCGCGCTGGAATCCGCACCTCCGGGATCTCGGCGAATGCGAAGTGAAACACGGGCGCAAAGTTTCGCTGGTCAATTTCTTCACGGACGAAATCGGCAATCGCGAACTGCCGACGAAATGTCGGCCGTCCCGACAAGATCCGAAGGTGCGCGCGATTCCCTTTCGCGCGCGGAAAAGCGGAATTACTGCCGCGGCTGTCGTGCTGTTGCTGGCGCTTGTCGCCGTGTGGTGGATTTCTGCGCGGCCACGTTCACTCACGCCCGCGGCAGCGCCGCCGCCGGCTCAGATCAGCAAATCGATCGCGGTCTTACCGTTTGAAAACCTCAGCGGGGAGGCGGAGAACGCGTATTTCGCCGACGGAATTCAGGAGGAAATTCTTACACGCCTCTCGAAGATTCGTGACCTCAAAGTCATCTCGCGAACCTCCACGCAGCGCTACAAAAGTGCGCCGGGCAATCTTCTTGAGATTGCGCAGCAACTCGGTGTCGCTCACATCGTGGAGGGGAGTGTGCAGAAAAGTGCGGATGCGGTGCGCGTGAACGTTCAGCTGATCAACGCCACGAAGGATGCGCATCTTTGGGCCGAAACCTACGATCGCAAGTTGACCGACATCTTCTCGGTCGAAAGCGAGATCGCGAAAACGATCGCGGAGAGGCTGCAGGCGAACCTGACCGGCGCCGAGCAACATGCCATCGCGGCCCGTCCGACGGAAAACAACGAAGCGCATCAGGATTATCTGCGCGGACTATTCTATTGGTACAAATATCCCGCGCCCGGTTTCGCGAAGTGCCGCGAATACTTTCAGCAGGCGATCGATCTCGATCCCGCTTACGCGCCGGGTCACGTGGGGTTGGGTCTCTACTACGGATTTTCTGCGGCCAACGGTCTCGTTCCGCCGGATGAAAACTGGCCCAAGTCCGAAGCGGCGATTAACAAAGCGCTGGAGCTCGACCCGACTTCGGGCGACGCGCACAACGCACTCGCCGCAATCAAACTCTATTACTACCGCGACTGGCCGGCCGCGGAACGTTTGTTCCGCCGCGGCATCGAGTTGAACCCAAACCTCGCGGAGATTCGCCATCACTATGCGATCAATCTGATTTTGTTCGGACGGAACGAAGAAGCGCTGAGTGAGATGCAGCGCGCCGCTGATCTCGACCCGCTCGCGCTCCGGAATAATTTCGATCGCGCGCGAGTCTTTCTTTTCCTTCGCCAGTACGAACGCGCGGTGGATCAATTCCACAAGACGCTCGAGCTGGAGCCGAACTTCGCCACCGCGCATGAATGGCTTGGTTACACCTACGAGCAGAAAGGGATGGAGAACGAAGCGATCGCGGAATGGCGCGAGGCCTTGCGCTTGAGAAATGCGAGCGATCAAGCGGATAATCTGGCGCGCACGTACGCGAGCTCAGGATTCCAAGCCGCGCTTCGCAGCCTTGGGCAGCAGCAACTAGAAAGCGCGATCGAAAGGGAGAACCGCGGCGAGTACGTCGCGCCGTACGAATACGTGGTCGCTTACACGCGTTCCGGTGGAACCGAGCAAGCGTTCGCGTGGTTGGAAAAGGTTGTCGCGCGGCACGATCGGTTCGCGTTGGAGTTCAGAATCACACCCTTGCTATACCCGCTGCGCTGTGATCCACGCTTCGAAAGATTATCGAACGAAGTCACTCGGGGAGCGATGCGGGCGTCGCAATGAGCTGCGTGTGGACGAAACAAAAAGGGGAAGCCTTGCGGCTTCCCCTTCTGAATTTCCTGCGGAGTAACTCGCGTTACTTCTTGCCTGCGCCGGGACGGTAGTCTTCCTCGGCTGCTTCGAACGCTTTTTCTAGGCCGACCATGTCTTCGCCGGGGCGTAGATTGTCGAACGCTTCGGATTCGCGTTTGAGGTCTTCTTCGCTGTAGTTCGCAGCCTTGATCGAAAGACCGATGCGGCGCTCGACCTTGTCGACCTTAATGACGCGCGCTTCGACTTCCTGACCAACCTTTAGGATGTCCTTCACTTTCGTGACGTGCTCCTCGCTTAGCTGCGAGATGTGGACGAGGCCGTCGATATCATCAGCGAGCTGCACGAAGGCACCGAAGCTAGCGAGCTTCGTCACCTTGCCGGTAACGAGATCACCGATCTTGTATTTCTGATCGATGTTCTTCCACGGATCGTCGCTCAGCTGTTTAATGCCGAGGCTGATTCGCTGGTTTGTCTTATCAATGTCGATGACTTCCGCTTCGACCACGTCGCCCTTCTTAAACATCTCCGACGGATGATTGATCTTCCGCGTCCACGACAGGTCGGAGACGTGGATCATTCCATCGATCCCGTCTTCGAGTTCCACGAACGCGCCGTAGGCGGTCATGTTCCTGATCTCGCCTTTCACCTGGCTACCGATGGTGAACTTCTTCTCGATCTCATCCCACGGATTCGCTTCGAGCTGACGGAGGCCTAACGAGATCTTCTGTTCTTCCTTGTTCACGCCGAGCACGACGGCTTCGACTTCCTGGCCCTGCGTCA
>JALZAD010000271.1 GCA_030948555.1 Verrucomicrobiota bacterium
CCGTCGAGACGGCGCAGAAACGCGTCGAGCAGCGGAACTATCTCGCGCGCAAAAGAACGCTCGATTTCGACGACGTGATGAACAACCAGCGCGAGGTGGTTTATACTTGGCGCAACGACACGATCGAATCGGACGACCCGCGGAAGTTGATCTACGAAGTGATCGACGAAGCCGTCCCCGCGAAGGCGAAGGAGTTGCTCGATTCCGGCGACAAAGGCGAGCCGAACTACACCGCTCTGCTGCACTGGGTGAACGTCACGTTCCCGCTCGGCCTAACGAGTGAAAAGGCGCAGTTCGAGACCCGCAGCGAAGAAGAGAACGCGCAGTTCCTGATCGACATGATCAAGAGCTCGTACGAGCGGAAGTCGTCACACGAAGAGCCGACGGCGGTGAAGTCGCTCGAGCGTTACATCATCCTGAACGCGATCGATCGTCTCTGGCAGGAGCACCTCTACGCGATGGATGCGCTGCGCGAAGGCGTCTACCTGCGCAGCTACGCGCAGAAGGATCCATTGGTCGAGTACAAGACCGAAGCGTTCGACATGTTCACCGAGCTGATGGCGAACATTAAGAACGAGGTCGTGCACAACCTCTTCCGCAGCACGTCGAACCTGCAGGCTTTTGAGACATTCCTTTCGAGCTTGCCGCAGTTCCTCATGCGCGAACATGCGCCCAGTGCGCCGACGGCCAATGGGCCTGCGCCGGGGCCGCTGCCGGGCCGGCATCAGGCATTCGCCGGCACGAACGGCGATGCTGACGGCGACGGCGCGAATGGCGACGGCGAGGTGAAGCTCGAATTGGCGCCGGTGCGTCGCGAGATGCCGAAGGTCGGCCGCAATGATCCGTGTCCTTGCGGCAGCGGGAAGAAGTTCAAGAACTGCTGCGGGCGTCTGGCCTGATCACGTCCCCGGCTTCTTGATCCCGACGATCGACACTCGATAGGTCTCGCCGCCGTTGTGGCGCAGCACGAGGCGCAGTGTTTCGCCCGGCTGCTTCTTCACCAGGCTTATCAATGCGAGGCCGCGCGTTCCGGCGATCTTAGTGCCCTCGGCTTCGATGATCTCGTCGCCAACCTGGATGCCGTGCGTACTTGCCGGCGAGTTCGGCGCGATCATGTCGATCGTGACGGAGTCGACAATCGGGTTCAGCGGGAACCCTGAGGTCTTCGGTTTGATGTGAAAGCCGTACCACGCTTTCTCCGCCGCCACGGTGGAGGCGGCGAGCGCGACGAAGATGCTGAAGGTCGCGAAGAGCTGTTTCACCGGCGCGAATCTGCCGCCGCGCGGCCGCGTTGGCGAATGCGCAGAAGGTGATTGACCGCGCCGCGACGTGCTCGTCTTATCGAGCTGAGGCGCGTCATGCCTAACGAGACATCACTCTGGTCGCGTATCCGGCAGCGCTTCAGTTTTGCGGACGCGCTACGGCTGGCGAATCAACCGCCGCTGATCGATCGCGGCTTCGGCCTGATCTACGACACCGAGCGCGACATCACCTGGCTGCAGGACGTGAACTACGCGAAGACGGTCGGCCGTTCGCGCGACGGGCAACTGACCTGGCCGGATGCGGTCGCGTGGGTGCACTCGTTAGACTACCGCGGCATTCGCGGCTGGCGGTTGCCGAACGCAAAGAACCCTGACGGATCAGGTCCGGTGGTGGGGAACAACGCGGTCGGCAGCGAGGTTGGGCATCTTTATCTCGATGTGTTCGCAAACCATCCGGGCGTGGTTCAGCTCAAGAATGGGATGGTCCCGTGCAACTTCTGGACGGGCACAGAAGCGAACGCGAACGAGGTGTATGCGTTCGGCCTCTTTGAGCTTCGGCAAGGGACCCTGGCGAAAAACCCGTGGGCGGATGAGATCTCGCTGGCTGGTCTTTTTGGTCCAGTGCTTACCTGGCCGTTGCACGACGGCGATGTCGCGGCCGAGCTGCGTTGGCGCTTGCTGCGGACCCTGATCACCTCCGTCTTCCGGCGGTAACGGCAATCAACGTGCGCGAGGTCTGTCGGCGTCCAGCGTCTTCCCGACGTCGGCGCGGACGGACAACGGCAGCGCAATAAAGAGCAAAAGGAGCATGCTTCGAAGTTTCACGGGTTCATGTCGTAGGTGGTGATCTCGAGGCGATTTCCGTCGGGATCGGTGAAGTAGATCGAGCGCGAGATTTCGTGGTCCTCGTAGCTGAACATCATCCCGCGTCTTTTCAGCTCGCGTTGCGCGTTTCCGAATTCCGCGCCGCTCGCGCGAAGTGCGAGGTGCAACATTCCGACACGATCCGTTCGACCGTTCGGCGGACCCGCATCTGCGCGCGCCGGGAATAACGCCAGCGCAGTCGTTCCCTTCCCAACGAACACCGGCACGCCATTCCACATCCCTTGATGCCGATGCTCGAACGCGAGCACGTCGATGTACCACTGCGCCGAGCGTTCGACGTCACGCACCGCGAGCGCGACGTGATCGATTCCATCCAGCTCCACTTCGCTGAGAGCGTGGCAAACGCCGTCGCCCCGGGCAAGCACTGGCCGGTCGAGATTGAAGTTGCGAAAGAATGACGCGTGCGTTGCATTCTCTGCCCTATGCGCCGTCTCAGCTTCCTCGCCGCTGCTCTCAGTCTTTGCCTCAGCATGAGCGCCACGGCGCAATCGCCGAAGGGTCAACCAAGCCGCGCGCCATCTCCCGCTGCGAAGCCATCGTCGGCGCCGAAAGCGAGCGCGACACCAGCTGCGCAATCGCCATCCGCTCCCGCGAGCGCACCGGCGACCCGGCCGCAGTTTCGCCCTGCGGTGCTGAGCACGGGACGCGACTCGCTGGTCAATCGGATCAGGGTCGATGATCTTCTGCAGAAGGGGCAGAAGGATGGCGCGGTGCAGTTCGCTGCGATGGTGAACGCGGACGGCTCGGTCGAGACGGCTTCCGTTTACCACCCTCTGGCGAACTGCGATGCACTCCAGCAGGAAGTCGAAAAGCAACTGCCGGAGGCGAAGTTTACGCCGCCCATCTATCAACATCAGCCGGTGAAAGCGTTGCTTTTCGGCACCGTGCTTTTCGACGGCGATAGCGCGCCACATCTTCGCGTGCTCTTGAATCAGGATCCGCGCGAGATCGAGTCGGGCGCGGATTTCATCGCGCCGCAGCCAGTCGTCGGTGCGGATTCGAAATTCACCGGCTTGCATGCACCGGCGACGTTGCCGGTGAAAATCACCGGCGTGGTATCGGTGGTGATTCAGGTGAATGCGAAAGGCGAAGTGCTGCTGGGCCAGGTGAGCAATGAAGAGCCGCCGCTTCTTGGTCTCGCGGAAGAGGTCCAGAACGATTTTGAAGGGGCGAAGTTTATCCCTGCTTTCCGCGATGGCGACATCGTCGACAGCGAGACGATTACGTCCCTTTGCTACACGCCGTCGGATGAGGATGAAGACGCCTCTGACGCGTTCGGCCTGCAACAGGAACCGTCGCCGCAGCCTTGATCCGGGCGGCGATTCGACGCGCGTGATCTCCGCGATTTCGGAGCCGCGGATGCTGCCGAGTTCGTTCTTCGAAACTGATCCGCTCGAGTGCGCGCGAGCCTTGATCGGAACGCTGCTGGTCTGGGGTAAATGCTCCGGCTTGGTGGTCGAAACCGAAGCCTACCTGACGGAAAACGACGAGGCCTGCCACTGCTTCAACCGCGCGAGCACGCGCGCATTCGTGGAGCGGAACAAACCCGGCGCAGCCTACATTTACCTGAACTACGGCGTGCACTGGATGCTGAACGTGCTGGTCAAAGGCGCGCCGCGAACCGGCCTCATTTTGGTCCGCGCGATCGAGCCGCGGAGTGGACTCGAGCTGATGCGGAAACGCCGCGGCGTCGATCAGGTGCGGCACTTGTGCTCGGGGCCGGGAAAGCTCACTCAGGCGCTCGCGATCAACATGGCGCATCATGAGATCGATCTCTGCGCCGATGCGCAGCATTGCTTCGCCGAAGGCGAGACAGCGAACGTCGAGATCGTGGCGGATGAGCGAATCGGCATCACGCGCGCGGCGGACCTGCCGTGGCGGTTCACCTTGCGCGGGAGCAAGTTTGTAAGCCGCCCGCCGAAGTTGTAGTTTCCGCGATGTCGTCGACCAAAAAGCGAGTGCTGCTCGGGATGAGCGGCGGCGTTGATTCGAGCGTCGCGGGCTATCTCCTGCGCGAGCAAGGCTACGACGTGGTGGGCGTGACGATGAAGGTCTGGCCGCAGGACTGCATCTCGCGCGCGGAGGATAAATGCTGCGGGCCGCAGGCCGTAGCCGATGCGCGCGGCGTGGCGCACTCGTTAGGCATTCCGCATTACGTGGTCGATGAAGCCGACCAATTTGAACGCCTCGTGATCGATTACTTCTCCAGCGAATACCAGGCCGGCCGCACGCCGAATCCGTGCGTGATGTGCAATGAGAAGCTGAAGTTCGGCAACCTCTGGCAAAAGGCCGAAGCACTCGGCTGCGACTTCATTGCGACGGGTCACTACGCGATCATCGAGCATCACGCCGATCACGCTGTGCTGCGCAAAGGCGCCGACCCGCGGAAGGACCAATCGTATTTCCTCTTCAGCTTGCGGCAGGAGCAACTGCAGCGCGCGCTCACTCCGCTCGGTGCGATGGCCAAGCCGGCGATCCGCGAGATCGCGCGTTCGTTAGGCCTGCGCGTCGCGGACAAGGTCGATAGCCAGGAGATTTGCTTCGTGCCGGGCAACGACTACAAAGCCTTCCTCCGTTCGCATCTGGGTGAGGGAGAGTTTCACGAAGGCGGCATTTACGATCTGGCCGGCAACTTCCTTGGCGAGCACGGCGGGATCGAGCTTTTCACGATCGGCCAACGCAAAGGTCTGCCCGGCGGTTCGGCTCAGCCGCGCTACGTTGTCGACATCGATCCGGAGACGAACCGCGTGATTGTGGGGACGGTTGAGGATCTCACGACCGAGGAGTTCGAAGTCGATCGCGCGAACTGGCATCCCATCGCCGATCTGAGCGAGCCGATCGAAGCCACGGTGAAAATCCGTTATGCGCATCCCGGCACGCGCGCGACGCTTCATCCGCTTCAGGATGGCCGTGCACGTGTCGTGTTGCACGAGCCGCAGAAAGCCGTCACACCCGGCCAGGCCGCGGTGTTTTACGATGACGACGTTGTGCTCGGCGGCGGATGGATTTGCCGTCACGCCGCGGTAGCTGCGGCCTAACGAATGGCCGGCGAGGTCTACGTCGCGCTCAGCACTTTTCCGGATGCCGAGACCGCGCGCCGCATCGCACGCGAGCTGGTGAACGAGAAGCTCGCGGCCTGCGCAAACATCCTCCCGCCGATCGAGTCGATCTATCGCTGGAAAGGCGCGGTCGAAGAATCAGCCGAGGTGCAGGTGTTGTTCAAAAGCCCCGCGGACCGATACGGCGCGTTCGAAGCAAAGCTGAAGCAGCTTCATCCCTACGAGGTGCCGGAGATCGTGGCGCTTCCCGTTGCCACCGGCCTCGACGCCTACCTGCAATGGGTCGGCGAAAGCTGCGCCTAACGAGACCCGCCGCTAGATCCGGTTCCGCTCCCGTGCTGCTCGACGACGGCCGGTTGCGCAACTTCCTGCGCCATCAACTGCACGTCGTTGATCGGACGAGCGCTCGTCCAGCCGCGCGAGACGAAGTGCCACCACTCCGTCCGCATCCCGAAGAAATCCGCGTGCGCCATGGCGCGCTGCAAGGTGTGGAGGTGCATCGCCACGATCGGATCCTTGCCCGTGTACTTCAGCATCGCAGCCGGGGTGAAGGCATCGAAGTCGGTCGGCATGGCGAGATCGTGGCCATTGCTGTCGACCATCGTCGCGTCGACCGCGACGCCCCAGGTGTGGAGCGAACCAATCCCGTCGTTCGGATTGCCGACGAAATCCTTG
>JALZAD010000285.1 GCA_030948555.1 Verrucomicrobiota bacterium
CGACGACGCAGGTCAGATGAAGCGCTACGAATTGCTGACCGACATCATCGGATCCGAAGATCATTTCGGAGACATGGATTACAAAGTCTGCGGAACCGAGCAGGGCATCACCGGATTCCAACTCGACCTGAAGCTTCCCGGCGTGAGCCACAAGATCATGGCCGAAGCGACCATGCGGACGAAAGAAGCGCGCACCAAAATTCTCGAGATCATGGCGAAGGCGATCGACAAACCGCGCGCGGATCTGAGCAAATACGCGCCGCGAATCGAGACGCTGAAGATCAATCCAGAGAAAATCGGCGCGCTCATCGGACCTGGTGGCAAGACGATCAAGGGCATCGTCGCCGAGACCGGCGCGGAGATTAACATCGAAGACGACGGCTCTGTGCACATCTACGCCACGAGCCCCGAGTCCATGGCTCGCGCCAAGGAAATCATCGGCGGCATGTCGAAGGAAATCGAAGTCGGCGAGACCTACCACGGCAAGGTTGTCTCGACGAAAGAGTTCGGCGCGTTCGTCGAAGTTTTCCCGGGCAAGGACGGCCTCGTGCACATCTCCGAGTTAGCGGAGTTCCGCGTCAACAAGACGGAAGACGTCGCGAAAATCGGCGAGATGATCTGGGTCAAATGCATCGGCATCGACGACAAAGGCCGCGTGAAATTGAGCCGCAGAGCTGCGCTCAAGGAACGCGCCGAAGCCGACGGCATCGTTTCGCCGGAAGGCGCTCAGCCTGAAAACGCCGCCGGCAACCGGAGCGATGACCGCCCGCGTGACGATCGTCGCGGAGACCGCGGCGGGCGTGGCGATCGCGGTGGCCGCGGCCGAGATCGCGGCCGGGCCGAGGACCAGCCGGTCCACTGATCGCCTAACGAGTAGTTACCGAGAGGAGCGGGATCATTAATCCCGCTCTTTTCGCGTACACGACCAGCGGTCATCCTGAGGCTGGCGAAGCGCGCCGAAGGACCTCACACAGGGTGCTTGGATCATCTCCCGACCGCTCGTTAGGCCAAGCACCCGGTGCGAGATCCCTCGCCGTCTGCGCGGGCTCGGGATGACAGTGCGTTTGCGAGGACGCGAGGTTTCGCCAACCGTCACCGCGATGAAGTCCGGCTTCCTCGACAAGTTGATCGAGCGTCTCGGCCGCGTCGGCCCGGAGGACGTGCAGAATTATCTGCTCCGTCTCGCGCAGGAGAAGGGCCTGATCGAAACGGTCTTCAACGCAATCCAGGAAGGCATCATCGTCACGGACGCGAATGGCCGGATCACCTACTTGAACGACGCCGCGTGCGAGCTCTTCGGACTCGATGCGTCGACCTCCATCGGCAAACGATTGGACGAACGGATGCGAGGCCTGGATTGGAACTCGCTCTCGAGTTCCGATGGCGCAGTCAGCCGCGACATGGAGATATTCTATCCCTCAAACCGCTTCATTAATTTTTACATCGTCCCGTTGGTGATGGAGCACCGCGCGGAAAGCGGCAGCGTCGACGAGATCGGCCATCCGGTCGGCCACGCGATGATCTTGCGCGACATCACGGAGACGCGGCGTTCGACCGAGAAGACGATCGAGTCCGAGCGTTTCAATGCGCTCACTTTGCTTGCGGCCGGCGTCGCGCACGAGATCGGCAATCCGCTGAACTCGCTCCACATCCATCTGCAATTGATGGAGCGGAAGGTGCGCAAACTCGACGGCCGCATCGGCACCGAGCTGCAGGATTCGATCGACATTGCGCGCTCGGAAATCAGCCGGCTCGACTCTATCGTGACGCAGTTTCTCAAGGCAATTCGCCCATCGAAACCGCAGCTATATCCCGAGCACGTCAACAGCATCGTAGAGGAAGCGGTCCGCTTTTTCGCGCCGGAAATCGAGGACCGCGACATCGTGGTCGAGCAGGAGCTGCGCTCCGATTTGCCGCCGCTCGAGCTCGATCGCGACCAGATGAAGCAGGCTTTCTACAACGTGATTAAGAACAGCTTCGAAGCGATGAAGCGCCGCGGCATTCTGCGCATCCGCACGGACATGGACGACACGCATGTGCTCGTGAGTTTCACCGACACGGGCGGCGGAATGTCGGCGGAAAGTTTAAGCCGCGTGTTCGAGCCGTACTTCACAACCAAGACGTCCGGTTCCGGCCTCGGCCTACTGATCGTTAGGCGAATTGTCCGTGAGCATGGCGGCGAACTCGCGATCGAAAGCAGCGAAGGCAAAGGGCTCACCCTCACGATTCGTCTGCCTTATCGCGATCAGCGCATTCGTATGCTCGCGGCCGGCAGCGACCATGAACAACCGGCCGAATAACGGCTCTGGATTGCAAGCACGCGCGCGACTCGCTACGAAAGCGCGATGATTCGCCGCTCCATGCTCGTCGCTCTTCTGCTCTCAATTTTCGCTTCCGCCTCGCCGGTGCGCGCACAGACGAAATCGACCATCGTCCCGGCCGATTGGCTGCCGGCATTAGCTCCTTCGCTGAAGTCCGCGCTCGACAATCTGCGCGACGCCGACTCGCAATCCGAGATGAACCGACTCAGCCGCGAGGTCGCCGACATGACGGACGCGCAGTTGTTCATTGCCTACGTGCGGCTCTACGAAAAACTCTCGCCGAAAGAGCGCGAGAAGCTGTTTGCCGAGCAGGCGGCCTGGCTGAAGAAGCGGCCCGCCGCGGCGAAGAAGAGGGTCGAATCCTCCGGTGGCTCGCTCGCGCCGCTTGAGGCGAACAACGCCGAGGTGACCTACACGGAGAAGCGTCTCACCGAACTTCGCGCCCGCTTCAAAGCGTTAGGTGCGAAGAAAAACACGGACGACGAAAACGAGTAAGGTCAGTTCCGTCGGCGCACACTGCCCGCGCCGCTGATCGTCTTTGAGATCTGCGGATTGCCCGCGTAAGTCACGGTGCCCGCGCCGGAGATATCGACCTTCAACGCGTCCGTCGCATTCACGTTCGCGCGGCCGGCACCGTTCAACGTAATCTCCATCGCCTTCGTCGTCAGCTCCTCCGCATCGAGGCGACTCGCGCCGTTCAGCTCACCCGACATCGCGTTCACTGCGCCGCTCAACGTCGCGCGCGTGGCGCCATTCGCTTCCAGGTAAAACTCAGAGCCGGCGAGCCTGCTCGCGTCCAGCCGCGTCGCGCCGTTCAAGGTCACACGCGTGAGCGCCGCGCTCGATACCTCGACCGTGATGCCATGACTGCCGCGCAACGGCTTGGTCCACTCGAGGTGCAATTTGCCGCCGGACGATTCGGTCCGGATGAATTCGAGCAGGTTACTATCCGTGCGAATGCTGAGCTTCGCCGGCCCCGCGACCCAGTTGATCCGGAAGGCGCCGTCAGCCTGGAGGTCGGTGAACTCGGCGATCTGGCGGTTCTCGGTCGTGAGGTGGCCGTTGCCCCGCACCCCAGCCCAGTGACAGCCGTTAAGGAGAAGCAGTGCGACCCCGAGGGCGGCAAAGGTGGCCAGCTTCAAGGTCGCTAAAGGTCGGACGGAAATCGTGCTCGTATTCATGTCTCTGTGGCAATGAGATGCCGCGAGCACGCGCTTTGGATTCAAGAATTCCGCGATGTCCGGCGCGAATGCCGCAAAACGTCAGCGCGAGCTACGGCTGCGCGCCCGAATCCTGCAGGAGATTGATCCGATCTTCGCGCCCGCTCACTTGCACTTCGAGGGTGGTGTAGTTCCACCGTCCCGCAGATTTGGTCGCCACGGCGTAGAGCGTGCCCTTGCCTTTCGGGCCGGAGATCGGGATGCCCAGATTCGCTTCGCCGCCCGGCCCTTCGACGTGTGTGCTGCCGGTCATGAACCAGCCTTCGTTAATCGGCGAGCCGAGCG
>JALZAD010000300.1 GCA_030948555.1 Verrucomicrobiota bacterium
CATTCCGGCTGAGAATGAAGCTGAGGTAGCGCGGGTTGGTTGCAAGCTTCGCAAGGAAGCGGCGGACGATGGCCGGCCAGGTGCGCGCGACTGATTGCGTGACGTCTTGGAAGCGCTCGATTTTGAATCCTGCGTTCGCGCCTAACGAGTAGTAGTCGCCCACCGTACCCATATTCGGCATCCGTCCTTCGCGGCAAACCGGCTCGAGCAACCAGCGACTCTGACGCTCGGTCGGAGCGTCGGCGGAGAGCCATGCGGTGACGACCAATATGCCATTTGGGCGTAAGACGCGATGTGCTTCCGCAAAGAAGCGCGCAATGTCAGGCATGTGCTCCGAGCTTTCGATTGCGATCGCGGCGTCGAAGCTCTCGTTAGGTAACTTGTTCTCGAGCCAGTCCGCGCAGACGAATTCGGCGTCGGAAGTTTTTGTCTGCGCGAAGGCAAATTGCGCTGGTGAAATTGTCACCCCGGTGACGTCTGCACCGCGCGCGGCAAGCACACGCGCAGTCGCGCCGTAGCCGCAGCCGATGTCGCAGACCGTCGTCTCCGCGACGATCTGCGCTTCGGCCGCGATCAGCTCGACCAGATTGAGAACGGCCTCGTCGCGCGTTTCATCGCCGCGCAGCCACAAGCCGTGATGAACGTGCTCGCCCCAGACGTCCCGGTAGAAATGATCGAGCTCGTCATAGTGCGAAGCGACCGCTTCCCGCGAGACGTTCTCAGAAATCAAAGCGCCCGCACGGCGTCGATCACGTGCTGTGGGTCGATGCCGAATTCTTTCATGACCTGGTCGCCTGGCGCGCTGAGGCCGAAGTGATGCAAGCCAATGACTTTGCCGTCGAGCCCAACGTAGCGATACCAGGTGTCCGGCACGCCGGCTTCGATCGCAACGCGGCGCCGGCACTCGTTAGGCAACACTTCTTCGCGGTATTCCGGCGGCTGCCGTTCGAAGCGCTCGAAGCATGGCATCGAAACAACGCGCGCGCCGTCGCCAAGTTCCTTCGCGGCCGCGAGCGCGTGCTGCAGTTCGCTTCCGCAGGAAAGAATGATGACGTCGAGATTGCCGGTCTCGCGCTTCGCGATGTAGCCGCCGCGCGCGACTCCTTCGCGCCGCAGATTCACCTCGATGTCGTTCAGCATCGGCACGGCTTGCCGTGTTAACGCGAGCAGCGTCGGGCCGTCGGTGTGCTGCGCGGCAGCAGCGAATGCACCGGCCGTTTCTTCCGGGTCGGCAGGACGGATGACATCGAGTTGCGGGATGACGCGCAGCCCGCTCACCGTCTCGACCGGCTGGTGTGTTGGCCCGTCTTCGCCGACACCGATCGAGTCGTGCGTGAAGATGTAAATGTTCGGCAGCTTGGCGAGCGCGGCGAGGCGGATCGCCGCCCGGCAATAGTCCGCGAAGACGAGGAACGTCGCGCCGGACGCGCGGAAGACGCCGTGATAGCTAACGCCGTTCATGATCGCGCACATCCCATGTTCGCGGATGCCGAAGTGGATGTTCCGACCAGCGCGGTTCTCGCGCGTGAAATTCTCTCCACCCTCGATGTAGTTCAAAGTCGAGCCGTGCAGATCCGCGCTGCCGCTGATCAGGAACGGCATCTCGCGGGCGAGCGGCTGGAGTGCTTCGCTGCCGGCTTTGCGCGTCGCGAGTTTCGCATCGGCAGGGAAGTTCGGGATCTTCGAAAGCAGATCTTCCGGCACCTTCTTCGCCATCGCGTCGTCGAGCTGCTGCGCCTTCTCCGGATTCGCGGCGCGCCAGTCGTTGTACATCTTCTCCCAGCGGCGATATTGCCTAACGAGTGTCTTCTTATGCTGGGCAAAGTACTCGCGCGTTTCGGGCGAAACGAAGTAGTGCTCCTCCGGCAAACCAAGCTTCCGCCGATCTTCATCCACGAACTTCGCGCCTGCTTCGCCATGCGCTTTCGCGGTGCCCGCGACTTCCGGAATTCCTTTTCCGATCAGCGTGTGCGCGATGATCATCTGCGGCTTTCCGTTGTCGCGCTTCTTCGCCTTGTTCAAGGCACGCAGGAACGCGGTCATGTCGCTGCCGTCATCGATCACCTGCACGTCAAAACCGTAAGCCTGGTAACGTTTGCCCGTGTCTTCGCTCTGCGTGGCGGACGCCATGGCGTCGAGCGTGACGTGATTCGAATCGTAAATCAGGATCAGATTATCGAGACCGAAATGCCCGGCGAACGCACTTGCCTCCGCGCTCACGCCTTCCTGCAAACAGCCATCGCCCGCGAGGCAGATGATGTGTTGGTCGAATACCGGATGCTCCGGGGTGTTGAAACGCGCCGCCGCCATTTTCGCGGCCATCGCGACGCCGACTGCATTGCCCACACCCTGGCCGAGCGGACCCGTCGTGCACTCGACGCCTGGCGTCTCAAAATACTCGGGATGTCCCGGCGTTTTGCTGTGCAACTGCCGGAAGTGCTTGATGTCGTCTACCGAGACGTCGTAACCGCTGATGTTTAGCCACGCATACAGCATCATGCTGCCGTGGCCGGCCGAGAGGATGAAGTAATCGCGCCCGATCCAGCGTGGCTCGTCGGGATTGTGTTGCAGCGCGTAGCCATACAGAACGGCGCCGATCTCCGCGCAACCAAGCGGAAGCCCAAGATGGCCGGATTTCGAGGTCTGCACCGCATCCATGGCCAGGCCGCGCGCTTCGTTCGCGGCACGCCCGAGCGCTTCGAGATTCATAGGCATGGCTGCTTTATACGAGCAGCACGCAGCCAATCAACCACCGCGCCGACATTCGCTGGAAAACGAGCGCAGTTCTCGGAAGGTAATCGCATGCATCAGCCGCTCTTCCTGCACATCGCCGAGCGGCTGGAAGGCTTCATCACCAAACTGCCGGCGTCGATTCAGAAGCCGATCCTGCAAGAGCTCACGCCACTGAAAGAGCTCTTCCTCAAGCAGCGTGCGCCGCGGCTCGTGCTGACCGGTTCGCACAAGAGCCCGCTCCAGGAAGTGTTCGCTGCGCTTTTCGCGGCCGCGGAACCCGGAGATCTGAGCAACGTGCTGATGGAAGTTTTTCGCTGGCAGGAGGTGAATGTCGGCAGCTTCGGCAGCGTGACGTTACTCGATGCGCGCGGCGCAGATGATGTCGCGATGCGCAAGATCGAGGAGGAGCTGCAACGCGAGCCGGCCGATCTTTTTCTCCACATCGTGGATGGGAACAGCGGCCGACCGGTGCTGGTGCGCGATGTCGATAATCTGGCGAAGCTGTTGCAGCGGAGCACGACAAACACAGCGCGGCCGCGGGTGATTGGCGTCTCGCTTGTGGCTGCGGCGCGCGGACGCCGGGTGCGCGATGGCAGCCCGGCCGCGACCGATAAGCCGGCGGCAGAGTCGAAATTGCAAACCGCGCTGAGCGAGAACGCAACGATCAAGGAACGTCTGGTTCGCATCCTGGAGGTTTCGTTTGCCGAGGAAGCGAGCACCGAGGGCGAGATCAATCCCGGCGCGGCGCGGTTGATGGCGTTGATCGCCGAACAACTGCCGAACGAAGCGCGCATCGAGATGATCCGCATTTCGCGCGACCGCGTCGCGCAGATTCAGATGGCGCAGACGCTGGTCAAATCGACGGCGGCAATCTGCAGCGCGGTCGGCGCACAACCGATCCCGCTCGCTGACCTGCCGATCCTGACCACACTTCAGCTCATGATGGTCTCAGGCATCATGCACATCTCAGGGCGCGAGAAAACGCTGCGTGCGGCGACGGAATTTGTCGGCGCGCTCGGTGTGAACGTTGGTGCCGGGATGGTGTTGCGCGAAGGCGCGCGTGCGGTGCTGAAGTTCTTTCCCGGCTGGGGCAACGTGGTCTGCGGGATGGTTGCGGGCGCCGGGACGTACGCGCTCGGCCGGGCATCGATCGTCTACTTCATTGAAGGATTCTCGCTCAAAGAGGCGCGCCGGATTTACCTGACGAGCCGAAACAAGCGGTCGCGCCCAAAGCTCCTCCCCACGGCAAGCAACTAGGCGCTTCGGGCACGTCGATAACTTGTGAATAAAATCGCGCTCTGCGGCAGGAGCTGTTCACACGCTGATGTGAATAAGAGGCGGAGAATTAACCGACTCCGGGGCCTTCCCTTGTGAAGCTCTCCGAGATCGAAGCAACCCTTCGAGAGATCCGGGTCTCGCCGGTAAAGACGCTCGGTCAAAACTTCCTCCACGACCAGAATCTCGCGCGCTGGATCGTGCAGCGAGCGGAGCTTTCG
>JALZAD010000091.1 GCA_030948555.1 Verrucomicrobiota bacterium
AGCGGCTCCAACTCTTCCTGAAAATCTGCGGCGCAGTGCAGTTCGCGCATCAAAACCTGGTTGTTCATCGCGACCTTAAGCCGGCTAACATTCTTGTCACGGCGGAAGGAGAGCCGAAGCTACTCGACTTCGGCATCGCGAAGCTTGTAGCCCAGGATGAAGCGGACGCAGTTAACCTAACGATAGCTGATCGACAACGCCTCACTCCGGCCTATGCCTCGCCGGAACAAGCGCGCGGGGAACCGATCACCACCGCGAGCGATGTTTACTCGTTAGGCGCCCTGCTCTACCAACTGCTTACCGGCGAAGGTGCGCATCGCTTTGCTGTTACTCCACCTTCCCCGACAGAACTGCTCCGCGTCATCGGGGAGCTAAGACCAGAGCGTCCCAGCGCCATCGCAGCCGATCGAACAATCGCACGCCGTTTGCGCGGCGACCTGGATAACATCCTGCTTCAAGCGCTGCGCAAAGAACCGGCTCGTCGTTATCCGACGGTCAACGCGCTCGCTGAAGACGTCCAACGCTACCTGGCAAAGTTTCCGGTGCGGGCACGCAAGGACACGGTCGGCTATCGCACCTCGAAGTTTATACAACGCCACCGGCTCGGCGCAGCCGCGGTCCTTCTTATTTTTCTCGCCGTCGTAGCGGGTCTGCTAGCTACTGCGTGGCAGGCGCACATCGCCGGCATCGAACGCGCGAAGGCGGAGCGGCGGTTCAATCAAGTGCGGCAACTGGCTCACTCCGTCCTTTTCGATTACCACGATGCGATCGCGGCGCTGCCGGGCTCAACTGCGGTCCGCCAGAAGTTAGTGGAGGACGCACTTAATTATCTCGATAACTTAGCTAAGGAAGCAGGGGACGATCGCTCTTTGCTCCGCGAGCTTGCGGGAGCCTACGAGAAAGTCGCAGCCGTTCAGGGCGGAGCAGCCGCTTCCGCTCGTGGCACATTGCTTTCCGCGTCGAACCTCGGAGACACGCGAGGCGCAATCGCGAGCCAGAGCAAGGCACTCGCGATAAGAGACCGACTGGCTAAGTCTCCGCCACGCGATCGGCAAGACTTACTGGGGCTCGCCGTCGCGTATCAGTCGATGGGCGCCTTCTACGCCAAGAGTGGGCCTCCCGAGAAAGCTCTGGAATACTTAATGAACGCCATGCCGATCGTCGAATCGCTGCTGGAAACAGACCCAGGCAGCGAGGATCTTCAATACCTTGCCTCCGAGACCTACAGCGGCATCGGGAGCGCGCTTGGTAATCCGGGCGTGCCCAACCTGGGCGATACGGCGGGAGCGCTGGACTACATGCGGAAGGCGATCGCGGCCGATGAACGACTTGTCGCAGAACATCCCGAGAACCAGGCTTATCGCCAGGGCCTGGGTTACTCGCACAACGCACTCGGCTTACTGTTCTCTTCCACCGGCGATCGGAAGGGACAATTGGATGAGTACCTGAAAGCGCTTGCCCTCGATCAGGCTCTGGTCAACAGCGCACCTGATAACACTTTGTTTCGTCGCGAGCTAGCTGTGCAGCTAGGTAACGTCGGAAGTACGCTTGTGCAGTTGAAAGACAAGGTGGCTGCGCTGGATTACTTTCGAAAAGCCTTGGCTATCTACGAAGCTTTGGCCGGCGCTGATCCAAGTGACAGCAGCATCCGCCGGCAGCTTGCGGTTGGTTATCGCAATATCGGTGTAGCGGTCGGCGCGAGCGATCGTGGCGAAGCGTCACGTAGTTTCCAGCGCGCCACGGAGATCTTCGCCGAGCTATCCGCGAAAGACCCCCAGAATGACGACTTCCGAAGGCAGTGGGCCTACACCTATCTGGCACTTAGTCGTTTCGACTGCGAAACGGAGGCTATCGAGGAGGCGGTGCGAAGCGCCATGGAAGGCATCCGGATTGATGAAGCGCTCGTCGCCGCCTCGCCGAAGAACACGAGCGCGCAGAACACCCTCGCACTGCTTTACGCGCAGCTCGGCGCGGCGGACGAGAAGTGGGCCGGCAAAGACGAATCATCGAAGCTAGAACGTTTGCAGACTGCGGAGGAGGCTTTCGGAAAAGCGCTAAACCTCTATGAAGCGATGCGGCGTAACGGAGTCCTCAGCGCAAGCGATGCTTCCAAACCGGACGAGCTTCGAGCAGAGATCGCGAAGTGCGAAGCCGCTCTCCACGGCTGAGAGCGTCGAAATTCGCGAGCACGTGCATTAGGGTGACGGGTGCCACTTTACTCGGTCCTCGATCTCTCGCCCGTCAGGGAAGGCGGCGACGCCGCGCAGGCGTTCCGCAATACTGTCGACCTGGCGCAGCATGCGGAGCGCTGGGGTTATCACCGCTACTGGCTGGCGGAGCATCACAACATGCCGGGGATCGCGAGCGCAGCGACCTCGGTCGTGATCGGCCATGTCGCGGGTGCGACGAAGACGATCCGCGTCGGCGCGGGCGGAATCATGTTGCCGAACCATGCGCCGCTCGTGATTGCGGAGCAGTTCGGCACGCTCGAGTCGCTTTACCCGAAACGCATTGATCTCGCTCTCGGCCGGGCGCCGGGCACGGATCAGATGACCATGCGTGCATTGCGACGGACACTGAGTGGCGGCAACACTTTCCCGCAGGACCTGGTCGAGCTGCAGTCGTACTTTCGCCGCACGGACATGCGCGTGAATGCGGTGCCGGGGCGCGGGCTCGACGTTCCTCTCTACTTGTTAGGCTCGAGCGATTTCAGCGCGCAACTCGCGGCCGAGCTCGGGCTGCGGTTTGCCTTCGCCTCGCACTTCGCGCCGGATTATCTGCAGACCGCGATCCAGCTTTATCGACGCGGGTTCAAGCCATCTGACTCATTAGGCCAGCCTTATCTCATCGTCGGGATTGGCATTTATGCCGCGGAGACGGACGACGCAGCGCGGCGAATCTTTACCTCCGCACAGCTGATGGGTCTGAATCTAATCCGCGGCCGTCCGGGTCTGTTGCCGCCGCCGACGGATCCGGGCGAGTTGCGCATGAGCCCCGCGGAACAAAACGCGATGGCGAATCGTTCGATGTATTCGGTCGTCGGCGCGCGCGAGACGGTGAAGCAACGCCTCCGTCGCATCATCGACGAAACGGGCGCAGATGAACTGATCGCAGTCAGCCAGATCTACGATCACGCAGCGCGACTTCGCTCCTACGAAATCGCGGCCGAAATATTCCGCGAGTTGTAGCGCCTAACGAGTCGCTTCCCAAACGAGCGCGCTCATCTCGCCGCGGATCGCGCCGTCGCCGAAGTCTGCGGCGAGCGCTTCCGTGAGTTTCTGGATCTCCGCCGGATCTCGTTCCTTTACCGCGACGACTACGGGTTCCCTGCACCAGGCCGGTGGCCGCTTCGAGGGCGCTCGGACTCGCCGATACCTTCGCCGCTCGCGTCAATCTGATGTTCTCGAAACCCGCGCTCTGCAGCCAGCCGAGCATCTGGGGTTCATCCGAAAATGCCGTTGCCTCGAAGAAGCGCACCGGTTGCGGCTGCGTGAATTGCTGGATGACGTCATTCGCGATCCGGCTGAACGGGTTCGCGTCGAGGCTGTCCCAAACGTTGAAGAGCAACGTCCCGCCGGGCTTGAGCACGCGGCGTATCTCGCGCATCGCCGCGACCTTATCCGGCACGAACATCAACCCGAATTGCACCGCGACGTAGTCGACCAAGATTATCGCGGGCCGCCGTGCCCGCCGGGAACGTGTTCGTGCCGTTGCATCATCTCCATGTGACGACGACGCATCTGCTCGAGCCGCTCCTGTTGCTCCGGAGTGAGTAACGGCGCGATCTCTCGATGTGATTCGTTCATCGTCTCGGCCACGCGGTCAGCGGTTTCGCGGCGAATTGCGTCGATCCGTGCTGCGGTCCGATCAATGACCGGATCGATCTTCGCTGCCTGCTCGTCGGTGAGCTGCAGCTGACGTCTCAAGTGTTGTCGCATCCGCTCAGGACCGAAACCGCCGCGGCCGTGAACCACGATATTCCTCGCGTGTAGGGCACCTCCGAGCACGCCGAGCGCGCCACCGGCCAGGAAGACAACAACTAGGGCGAGCGCGAGCCAGCCTTTCAGTTTCGCGGTCATTGCCATGTGCCCGAGTCGATTACGTTATCGGCGATCGCGTAGGCATTCGTCGTCGGGTAATCGAGATCGTTGTTCTCGCGCAGTTGCCACCACGCAGCAGAGCCGGCGCAGAG
>JALZAD010000352.1 GCA_030948555.1 Verrucomicrobiota bacterium
GAAGTGAACAACGGCTCCGCGACCACTGGCGTAGCCACGTTGCGATTTCCGGGCGCTGACATTCGCGCGATCTCGAACGCGATTGTGAAGGTGATCGGTCAGGGCGCATCGATCAGGGATTTCCTCGGCAACAATGCCTTGAGGAATCTGAATTCCATCCAGGGCGCGACATTCTCAAGCAGCGGGATACAGACCTACACTCCGCCCGGCGGCACGTTCGCGAACAGCGGCTCGACGCATATCATCGAGTCGGGGTCGATCATCACCGTCCAAGGCAACCTCACCGTATCCAAAACTGGTCTTACCCTGGTTAGCGGTCCGACGGATTCCTCAAACACCGCTTTGATCGTCCAGGGTAACATGTTGATCGACGGGAGCGTCATGGATCTGGGAGGACAACCCGGCGTGAACACACAGTATCACTCGCAGCTACAAGTGATGAATGGCATCCAGTTCCGCGGCGGGTATCTCACCGGCACCGGCACGACTTTCGCCGACATCGGGATGATCCAGGGGTCGGTCTTTTCGCCGGGGCATTCGGCGGGGCAACTGACCATCGAAGGCGCGGTGAACTTCGACCCCACCACGACGCTGATGTTCCAGATTGGCGGCCTCACCGCCGGTGCGCAATACGATCAACTCGTGCACGCCGGCACCTCCGCCTGCAGCCTGGGCGGCACGCTCGATCTTTCCCTCATCGATGGGTTCGCGAACAGCATCCTGCATTCCGACACGTTCGACATCGTCACCTCCGACAATCTTCTTACTGGCGCATTTCAAAACGTAACAAGCGGCGGAAGACTCGCGACCTCGGATGAGCTCGGCAGCTTCAAGGTCACGTACGCGAACCAGAAGGCAGTCACCTTGAGTGACTATCAGGCCGTGCCGACGCTCGTCGGTGTGGTGGCGCGGGAGACGCATGGCGGGCAGGGCACTTTCGATCTGCCGCTCAATCTCTCGGGCGATCCGACCGTTGAATCGCGTGGATTCAATACCCATCATCTCGTCTTCACGTTCAACAACGATGTCGTAAGCGGCGACGTAAGTGTCAGCGCACCTGCGGGCGGCGGAGTCTCAGGCAGCCCGACTTTCGCCGGGAACACGATGAGCGTGACACTGACTGGCGTCGCGAACGCGCAGAAGCTCACCATCTTCGTGAGCGGCTTGACTGATCAATACGCGCAGGTCCTGCCCGACACGTCGCTCGATATGTATGTCCTGCTTGGTGACATAAACGGCGATCGCTCGGTGAACTCCGCTGACGCAACCATAACACGCAACCGTTCCGGCGAGGCGACAACGGCGGCGAACTTCCGGGCGGACGTCAACCTCGATGGCACTATCAACTCGGCCGATGCCACCGTCGTGCGCAACAACTCCGGCAGCGGATTGCCCGCAGGGACGGACGCGCGGACTCGCTAAACAGCGAGGAAGCGGTCAGAGCCGTAACCTCGGCAGGAACATTGACCGCGCTGGCACTCGACACCGTGCTCCGGGGCAACCTAACCAGGGCCGGCTGGCGCCACCTGCAACTTCCAGCTTAAGCGCGACAACCGGTCTCCTCAGCATGCGGGATGCATCGAGTATCCGGAGTCCTGTCGCAGCGGCAGCTGGCAATGCTTCGAAGCGCCCGGCGTTCAACCTTATTGGTGCGGCCCGAAAGCCAGGGAGCACGCCATCCGTTATGCAAGGTAGGGACGCCGCGCTGCGGCGTCCGAGGCGCGCGGCACCTTCTAAGGTTTTTCTATGGCCTGGACCCTGACAACGTCCTCGGACATCGCAGCACGATGTCCCTACCCGCGAACCGTCACGGCGAGATTCGCGTCCTGAATGCCGCCGGCGAGGTGGAGGAGTCGATCACGTTTGATGAGCGCGCTAATCGCCAGCGCGTGTAGGAAGCCGAACTACGTCACCCGAACACGCCGCGAGCGGTTGCTTTCGCCGATCTTGTCCGGTTACCGCCCGTCGAAAGCCTCAGCGCAGCGGATCGGACTGGGCGTCGGATCGTCCCGTAATCTTCTCGATCTCCCACGGCCGCGCCCGGCATGATGCGCCGCCGACGCGGAGGTAACCTTTGAGCTCGCCCAATTTCTTCGCCGAACTGAAGCGGCGCAATGTCGTGCGAATGGCCGGGCTTTACCTCGTCGGCGCATGGTTGCTGACTCAGGTGGCGAGCACCGTGTTGCCAATGTTCGGCGCGCCTGACTGGCTGCCGCGAAGCATTGTCATCCTGCTCGTGATCGGGTTTGTGCCGGCGCTGGTCTTTGCATGGGTTTTCGAGCTGACTCCGCAAGGCTTGAAGCGGGACGAGGATGTTGCGCCCAACGAATCGATCGCGCCCCAAACCGCTCGCCGCATGAACTGGATGACTACCGCGGTCCTGCTGGTCGCGCTGACGTATTTCGCTTTCGACAAATTCGTGCTGACACCGAGACGTAACGCCGCGCTCGCCGCGACCGCATCGACGCCGACTGTGGATGCCCATTCGCTTGCCGTGCTTCCCTTCGTCAACATGTCGGGCGATGCCGCGAACGAATATTTCTCCGACGGCATCAGCGAAGAGATCTTGAATGTCCTGGCGCGCACGCCCGAGCTGCACGTCGCCGCGCGCACGTCTTCGTTTTCGTTTAAGGGCAAAACCCTGGAAGTTCCGGAAATCGCGCGCGATCTCAACGTGCGGATGGTGCTGGAAGGTAGCGTGCGGAAGCAAGGCGACCGCGTCCGTATCACCGCGCAACTGATCGACGCGAAGAACGGGTTCCACGTCTGGTCAGAAACGTTCGACCGCAAACTGCAGGACATCTTCGCCATCCAGGATGAGATCGCGAAAGCGATCGGCAACGAGCTGGAAGTAAAACTCGTCCGGCCCGCGGCTGCGGGTAAGTCCTCTGCCGGAACTACGAACCTCGCCGCCTACGACTTATACCTGCGCGGCATCGCCTTGTGGCAGCTGCGTCGTGGCGAAGAACTCTGGGAGGCGATCGACTTACTCGACAAGGCAGCCGAGGCCGATCCGGACTTTGCCCAGGCTTACGCGGGCGAAGCATTGGTCTACGCCGTTCTACCTGATTACAGCGGGCGCATCGCCTACGCCGAATCGCTGGCGCGCGGCAAGGATTTCGCCGAGCGCGCGCTGGCGCTCGATCCTACATTGCCAGAGGCCTACGCCGCGCTCGGGAATATCGCCGACAGCGAAAATCGACGAGCAACGGCCGATGTGCTGCTGCGTCGCGCGATTACCTTGCGGCCTTCTTTTGCCACCGCCTATCAATGGCGCGGCACCTTGCTAATGGGAAACGGGGACCTGACCGGTGGGCTGGCGTCACTCGAACGAGCCTCATCGCTGGATCCGCGTTCGCTCGTCGTGGGTGACAACCACGGCTGGGCCTTGCTCGCGCTCGGCCGC
>JALZAD010000370.1 GCA_030948555.1 Verrucomicrobiota bacterium
TCGCGCGGACGCCGAAGAGCAGATTCGCGAGCAGACGGGTGAGCGCGAACGCACCAGCGAGGCCGGCGATGACGCCGACCAGGGCCAGCGTCATGCCTTGCCTAACCACAAGTCGAAGCACGTCGGATTTCTGCGCGCCGAGCGCCAGGCGGATGCCGATCTCCTGCGTGCGTTGCGTGACGGAGTAAGCCATCACGCCGTAGATGCCGACGGCTGCGAGCAACAACGCCACGCCCGCAAAGACGGTGAAGAGCTGCATCGAGACGCGACGCGTGCCTAACGAGTTCATCACGACGTCGTCCATGGTGCGGATGTTGTAGACCGGCTGGTCGCGATCGATCGCCTGTACTTCGCGGCGAACGGCAGCGGCGAGCGATGCCGGATCCGCCGCGGTGCGAATGACCAGGGCCATGAAGTTCCATTGCGCGTCCTGCGCGTGCGGCGTGTAAATCTGCGCGCCGCTCTCAGCGTCGAGCGCGGTCGACTTCGTGTCCGCGACGACACCGACGATCTCGCGCGGAAAATTTTCGTCGCGCCAAACGGTCAACCGTTTGCCGATCGCGCCTGCGGCGGAGCCGAAAACCCGTTTGGCTAACGACTCGTTCACGATCGCCACTTTCGGCGCGGCGGCTGTGTCACGCAGATCGAAGACGCGGCCGGCGAGAATTGGAATCTCCAGGGCGCGGAAGTAATCGCCGGTGATGGTGGAATAGCTCGCGTTCTTGGACTCATCGACGTTGAGCGAGCGTCCCTCCGGGATAAAGGCGCGACCGATGCCGTAGCCGCTCGCGCCAAGCGGAAGATTGATCGCGCCGCCGACCGCCTGCACACCTGGAAGACTCGTTAGGCGCTCAGTCAGCTGGCGGAAGAATTCGGGACGTTGCGCATCTTTGTATTTTGCCGAGGGAATCGCGATCGAGGCGACGAGCACGTGATGCGGATTGAAGCCAGGCTTCACTTCCTGCAGGCGCATGAAGCTCTTGATGAGCAATCCGGCGCCGACGAGGAGGACGAGCGAGAGCGCGACTTCGCCGATGAGCAATAAACTGCGTGCGCTGGTCCGACGATGTCCTTCTCCGCTGCGTCCGCCTTCTTTGAGTGAGTCGCTGACGTTGAGCTTCGATGCCTGCAGCGCCGGAATCAGTCCGAAGACGATACCGGTGAGCGCGGAGATGCCCACGACAAACGCGAGCACGACGTAGTCGATCCGCACCTCGTCGATGCGTGGCGCGCCTTCCGGAAGGATCGCGAGCAACGAGTCTTTCATCCAAACGCTGAGCAGCATTCCGGTGAAACCGCCGATCGCGGAGAGGAGCAAACTTTCCGTGAGCATTTGCCTAACGACTCGTCCGCGGCTCGCGCCCATCGCGGTGCGAATAGCGATCTCTTTCTGGCGCGCGGCGGCGCGGGCGAGGAGCAGGTTGGCCACGTTGGCGCAAGCGATGAGCAGGACGAGCCCGACTGCGCCGAGCAGTGCGAGCAAGGCGGGACGCGCATCGCGCACGAGGCGGTCGTGCAGCTTCAGGACGTGTGTGTCCCAGCCTTTGTTCGTCTCGGGAAACTCGAGTGCGAGTCGCGCCTGGATCGCGCTCATCTGCGCCTGTGCGCGTGCCAAACCGACGCCTGGTCGCAGCCGCGCGATGGCGTTGAAGGAGCGATTATCGCGCGGCTCCTCGGCGGGGTCGATAGCACTCGTTAGCCAAATCTGCGTTTGCTCAGGAAAGTCGAAACCGGGCGCCATCACTCCGATGACCGTGACCGGGCGCGCGCTGATCGTGATCTGTTTTCCAACGATATCCGGAGCGGATCCGAAGCGGCGTTTCCACAAACCGTCGCTGATCAGGGCGACGTTCTGCGCGTTCGGCTGATCATCCTCCGGCGCGAAAGCGCGTCCGCGCGCCGGCTGCACGCCGAGCACATCGAAGAAAGCGCTCGTGACGCCGGCGCGCGGCACGCGCTCGGGCTCCGCTCCGTCGGCGGCGAGGTTGGCGTTGCCGGTGAAATACGCGGACGTGCTCGCGAAAAGGTCGGGGTGTTTCGACCACTCGAGGTAATCCGGCAACGAGATGTTGCTCTCGCTTATTCCCTGGCTCGAGTTCCTGCCTTCGAAAGAAACGATGCGTTCCGCTTCGGGAAACGGCAGCGGGCGCAGGAGAACGCCGTTGACCAGGCTGAAGATCGCGGTGTTCGCGCCGATGCCGAGGGCGAGCGCGACCACCGCGACGGCGGTGAAGCCTTTGTGCTTCACGAGCATGCGCACGGCATAGCGGATGTCGTGAAGGAAGCCGTCCATGACTCCTTAGGCGTTGTGCGCGAGGGCGAGCATCGGGTCGGCGCGGGTGGCGCGGAGCGCGGGGATGTAGCTCGCGAGTAAGGCGACCCCGCCGAGCGCGAGCGTGACGCTGAAGAAGGTGGTGAGGTCAAACGCGCGCACGTTGTAGAGCAAGGCGCCCAGCGCGCGGCTGCTGATGGCGGCGAGGACAAGACCGAGGGCGCTGCCGATGATGACGAGCTTCGCCGCGCGTCCGATGACCAGCAGGAGGACGTCGTTCCGTTGCGCGCCGAGCGCCATACGCACACCGATTTCATGCGTGCGTTGCACAACGAGGAAGGACATCACGCCGTAAATTCCGACGCTGGCGAGCACGAGTGCGACCGCGGCGAACACACCGAGCAGGACAACGGACAAGCGGCGCGGCGCGATCGATTCGGAAGTGATTTGCTCGAGCGGTTTGATGTTGGCCAACGGTTGCTCCGGATCGAACGCCTGCATCTCACGGCGCACCGCGCTGACCAGTGAGCGCGAGTCCTGCGCACTGCGAATGGCGAGGATCATCTGCCGATACGGAAGTTGCGGGTGCGGCACGTAGTATTCGGGCTTCGCATCCTGGTCGAGACCACGATGGCGAATGTCGCCGACCACGCCGACGACGGTGACCCACTTGATGTTTGCCGGATCGTGATCGTCGAAGTTGATCCGCTTCCCGATCGCGTTTTCGCCGGGCCAGTACTTCTTCGCCATGGCCTGATTGATCACGACCACGCCAGGCGCATCCGCGGTGTCCGCATCAGTCAGGAAACGGCCAGCGAGCAAACGCGTTTGCAGGACCTGGAAGTAGTCGGGTCTGATGACGCGAATCTCTTCATCCGGAAAAACGCCGGTCTGCATTTCGTTGCGACCTTCGATGTGGAACGAGCTGTCGCTGTTCGTTCCGCTGAGCGGCAGAATCGAGGTCAGCGCGACGTGCTGAACGCCGGGGATGCGCGCCACGCGCCGCTCGACTTCGGCGTAGAAATCGATCACCGGTTTGCCTTTCGGATACTTCAACTGCGGCAGTGCCAGCTCCATCGTGAGCACGTTCTTCGGGTTGAATCCGGGATCGACGTTCTGCAGGCGCGCGAAGCTCTTCATGAGCAGGCCGGCGCTGATCATGAGGACGAGCGCGAGCGCGACCTCGGCGATGACGAGCGCGTTGCGCACGCGGTTGCGGCCGCGCGCCGGTCGTCGATCCGCGGCCGCCTTCTTTAAGCGCTTCCGTCAGCTCGGGATTTCCACTCGCGAGCGCGGGCACGAGGCCGAAGAGAACGCCGGTCACAATCGAGACAAGCAGCGTTACGAGAAGCACGCGCCCGTCGAGGTTCGCCTGCGCGATCCGCGGGACGGTTTGGGTGCCGATGGAACGCAGCAGATCAAGTCCCCAGACGGCGAGCAACGCGCCGGCCACACCGCCGACGAGCGCGAGCAACACGCTTTCCGAAAGGGTCTGCCGAAGCAGTTGCCCTCGACCAGCGCCGAGCGCAACCCGGATGGCGAACTCGCGTTCGCGTCCACCGGCGCGTGCGAGCAGCATCGTCGTTAGATTTGCGCAGGCGATGAGGAGGACAAGTGCGACCGCGCCGGACAAAATCCACAAGGCGGTGCGCATTCCGCCGACCACCAGCTCGTGCAACGGATAGATGGCCGCTCCGAAGCGAACCATCGGATCGTAGTTGTCCTTGAACTGAGCAGCCCAGTTCGCGGTGATCGTATCAATCTCCGCCTGCGCACGCGCCGCGGTGACGCCGGGTTTCAGTCGACCGATGACTCCGTAACTGCGCGAGCCGCGGGACTCGAGCTCCTGTTTGGTGAAGGCGATTGGCTTCCAGATATCGACTCGCTCCGCGTAGGTGCCGCCTTGCACGCCGAAGATCGGGAGTGGGAATTCGAACTGTGCAGGCATGATTCCCACGACGGTGAAGTTGCGCCCGTTCAGCGCGATCTCTTTGCCCACGATCTGCGGATCCGAGTTGAAGCGGCGCGCCCAAAGCCGGGCACTCAGCATCACGACGGCATCTTTGCCCTCGCCGAATTCGTCGTTCGTAAATGCGCGACCCTTGATCGGCTGCACGCCTAACAACGGCCACAAACTCGGCGTGACGACTGCGCCCTGCAGGCGCTCAGGCATGTCACCGGCGGTGAGGTTGAGATTGACGTAATCGAAGGCCGCGATGCCGCTGAAGCTGGTCGTCTGTTTCTCCCAATCGAGATACTCCGGCGCGGAGACCGGAATTTGCATGAGCCCTTGCCCGGCAAATTTCTCGAAGAGCAGCACCAACTCGTCCGGCGCTTTGTAGGGCAGCGGCCGGATGAGAAGCGCGTTGACCAGGCTGAAGACCGCGGTGTTCGCGCCGATCGCGAGTGCGACCGTCACCAGCGCGACCACGGTGAAGCCGGGCGACTTGAGCAGGCTGCGGAAGGCGAGACGGATGTCCTGAATCATAAGCGTACGTCGAAGAGCGGATCTGCTTCCGGCACGCGGGCCGCGTTGCAGTAGGAACCGAGCGGACGCGGAGCCGCGCCGTCGAGATTGCTGAAAACGCCTAACGAGTAGTCCGGGGACGGAGGCGGCGCCGGATGAGGCGCGCGGTTGTTCCTGGAACTGACGACCGCATTTGCGATCAGCAGGATCAGAACGACAACCGCGCGATTCATCGGGCGCTTCCCTTTGCCTCGTGGACTACATGATGGGCCGACGCTAACGACTCGTTAGGCGGCCATGCGGTCTTCCACCACGCGCCCGTCGAACAGGTGCACGGTGCGATCGGCGTGCTGCGCAAAGCGGACGTCGTGCGTCACCATGCAGATGGTCGCGCCCGCCGCGTGCAGCTCCTTGAGCAGGTCCATGACGGCCTCGCCATTACGCGAGTCGAGGTTACCGGTCGGCTCGTCCGCGAGCAGGATGGCCGGATGACCAGCGAGCGCACGCGCAACCGCGACGCGCTGCTGTTGACCACCGGAAAGCTGACTCGGCAGATGTTTCGCGCGATGGCCCATTCCAACCCGCTCAAGTGCGGTGATGACGTGCTCTTTGCGCTCACTCGTCGGCAT
>JALZAD010000382.1 GCA_030948555.1 Verrucomicrobiota bacterium
CACGGCAGAATTCTATCACCACCTCTAGAGTGAGCGATTTGCGTTTTCCGCGCGCGAAGGGGTGAAGCAGGATGAAGGGCGGATGCTCGTCGAAGCGCGGAAGATGATCGCCCGTGGGCAGGGGACAACGCAGCGCATCGGGCATCGCCGCACCGGCCGCGACGGCCAGTTTCAGGTAGCGCTCGATCGCGTGCTCGCGGCGGTTCACCTTCGCGACGTGATGATAGAAGAGACGTGAGCCTTCGCGGGCGTCGCTCAAGCCGTAGATTTCTTTCGCGCCGCTCATCTTCGCGATGAACGCACTGCGCAGGAGCCCTTGAAAATCGACCGCGATGTCCGGCTTCAAGGCGCGGGTTTGATGCAGCCACGGGCGCAGGCTGCGCGGAGCGCCGATCCCGCGGAATTCGCGGCGCGGGAAAAGGTGCACGTGGTCGACGTCGCGATTGCCGCGCAGGATCGTAGCCCATTCGGGATTGATGACCCAGGTCAGCTCGGCGTCCGGGTTTGCCTCGCGCAAGGCAGCGACCGCGGGCAGTGTGTGGACCACGTCGCCCAACGAGCTCGGCTTGATGATGAGAATTTTTTTGCGCGGATGCTTCACTCGTTAGGGCTCTTCCTCTTCTACGACAGAAGCGAAGGGCAGAGGAAGAGATTGTGCGAATCCGGCACGTGTAGGGAGTTCAGGTCAAACGGCGGGGGAGGACGCATTGACGTTCGGGCGTGGCGTTTCAAAGAAACGCCCTACAACTTTCCAGCGTGCGAACGAATCAGCGGCCGAGCTCTAGGCGCTCGGCAAGCAGGCGCGGGAGGCCGGCTGCGATGATCTTCTTTTGCGCTGCGGGCAGGTCGTATTTCACCCGGCGTTGCTCCACCACTTCGCGCTCCGTGTGGTAAATGCAGTAAGCCGCACGCGGGTCGCCATCGCGCGGCTGGCCGACGCTGCCGGTGTTGATGAAGTATTTTTTCCCCGGCTCAATCATGAGCTGCTCGGTCTTCACGCGCTTCACGCCATCGTCGCGGACGAACGCGCTGGCGACGTGGGTGTGTCCGAAAAAGCAGACCGTGGTGTGCTGGTAGGTGAAGCTCGCGACCGCATCGAGGTTGTTGAAGACGTAGCCCCACTCATTTGGCGTATCGAGAGTGGCGTGGACGATGGTGAAATCGCGCACCTGTCGAGTCATGCGCAGCTCGCTCAGCCACTGCTTGTCCTCCTCGGATAAATTGGCGCGCGTCCACTCGATTGCGCGTTCGGCGAGGTCGTTGAAGTCGCGCGAAGAAGTCGTCAGGCAAGCTTGTTCGTCGTGATTCCCCTTCACCACAGGACAATCGAGTTCACGAACCAGCGCGAGGCACTCCCGCGGATTCGCGTTGTAGCCGACGAGATCGCCGAGGCAAACGAAGTGGGTGCACTCCTTCGCGCGCGCATCGGCGAGCACCGCCTCGGTTGCCTCGAGGTTCGCGTGCAAGTCACTGAAGATCGCGAAGCGCATGATGTCGGGTAAGCTAGCGCACCTCGTCCGGGATGCGTTGGGAAGGCGGGATGTTGAGCCGCTCTTCGAGGTATTTCAACCGTTTGATGAGGGTGGGGAGCCGCTCGTTTTCGCTGCGCTGGTAAAGGCGCAGGAGCCAATCGTAAGCGCGGCGTTCCTCCCCTTCGCAATATGAAAGCTCGTAAGCGGCAAAGCGCTCGGCATAGGCCGCGGCGCCCGGGTTCGCCGCGGCTTTCGCATAGAACTCGGACGCATGCAGATGGTCGCCAAGTCGATCGCGGTAAAGCCGCGCCAGCGCTTCGTAGAGCTTCGGCTCGTCGGGGTTGTTCCGGATTCCGCGCTCGAGGAAATCGCGGCCGATGTCGATGTATTCGCGCGACGCTTTTGTCCGGCGCAGTTCGCTTGGCTCGGAGCGGTTGTTCATCGCAGCGATGCTCGCGTTCCAAGCCATGTGCCACGCGGCCATGTCCCAGAACAAGGTCGCGTGCGGCTGCAGTGCGGTGGCCTCCCGGAAGAGAATCAGGACACGCGACCATTCGGTTTGTTCCCATGCGACGTGCGCCTGAATGAAAACGATGTCGGCGAGGAGAGAGCGCAGGCCGCTCAAGAGCGCGGCGAAACCGAGCTGACTTACTTGCTCGGCAAAGGTCAGGTCGACCGGCACGGCGACGAGATGACGTTGCGCGCGCGCGGTGAAGAGTGCGTGCTCGACGGGGAGCCGGATCCCGCCAAAGAGCAGCAGGCCTAACGAGACCAAAGTCGCGCGTTTCACAGTTCGCGTTTTGAAAAAACTGCGACGGAGAGAAGCAGGTAGATGACGATGTAAAAACCGCCGAGAGCGAACGCTTCGAGCAGCAAGCGATGAGGTACGGCAGCGCCCGCGACAATTTGTTCGCTGAAGTCGAACGATTGCAGATCGGGGATGATCAAGGCGACGCAGGCGAGGAAGATGCGCGCCGCCCAGCCGGAGCTTTGTTCCTGGAGCCAGAACTCGCGCGCGGTGCTTTGCAGGTGCCCGATGAAGTAGACGAAGACCGCGACCACGATGGTGAAGATGGTGGAAGTGGCGAAGGTCGAAACGAACAGCGTGAGCGAGGCAAGGACGGCCGCTTTGATGAAGACGGAGACGATCGCTTCGGCGAGCGCTGGTTGAAATCCGGCTGCGCGGACGGCGCGGACTGCTTCTTCGGCGGCGGGTTGTCGGCTCGCCTCGGTGAGGGCGCTTTGTTCGCGCAGATACAGAGCAGCGAAGAACATCGCGGCCATGATCGCGGTGCTGATCACGAGCAGAAGCAGCACCCCGAGGAGCTTGCCGATCAGGTATTCGAAACGTGGGACTGCTTTGGCGAGGATGGTGTAAGCCGTGCGGTCCTCTAGATCTTGCGGCAGAAGGCGCGCGCTCGCGATGAGGGCGAGGACGGAGCTAAAGATCGAGATCGCGCCTAACGAGACGTCTTTCAAAACCTGGAACTCGGCCTGAAAACTCAGCCGGGCGACGAAGACGGAACTTCCGATGAGCACGAGGGCGAAGAGGAGCAGGACGTAGAAAATTTTGAGCCGGCTCAACTCCGTAACGGTGGTGCCTGCGATCGCCGTGATCCGGCCTAACGAGTCGTTCACTTCCGGGTCGCGTCGAGGAACAATCGCTCGAGCGTTGTTCTTGATTTGCGCTGCTCGATCACGTGACCGCCTGCTTCGCGGATGAGCGCCTCGAGTCGTCCGGCGAGTTCCGGCGGTCCGTCCTGGTAGATGATTTCGTCCTGATCTTCGACCTCGAGCAGCTGGTCGATGCGCCCCTCGCGAACAAGAACGCCGTCCGCGAGAATGCCGACGCGATCGCAAACTTCCTGCACCTGGCTGAGCAGATGCGAGGAAAGGAGGACAGTCACGCCGCGGTCCTTCAGATTGAGGATTAAGTCGCGGATCTCACTCGCGCCGGCCGGATCTACGCCGGCCGTTGGTTCGTCAAGGACGACAACGCGCGGTTGGTTGATCAAGGCCTGGGCGAGGCCGATGCGCTGGAGCATACCTTTGGAGAATCCGCCGAGGCGACGATCGCGCGCGTTCGTCAGGCCGACGAGTTGGAGAAGTTCGTCGATGCGGCTGTCCAGCTCGTGACCGCGCAATCCGCAAAGTTTTCCGAAAAAACGCAGCGTCTCGGCGGCGGTGAGAAATTTGTAGAAATAAGGACTCTCGGGGAGAAAGCCGACTGTCTCGCGGCTGGCGACACGATCACTCGTTAGGCCAAAGATCCTCGCTTCGCCGCGCGTCGGCGCGACGAGACCGAGAATGATCTTCAGGGTGGTGCTTTTGCCGGAGCCATTCGGCCCGAGCAGACCGTAGACTTCGCCCGGCTCGATGCGCAGATGGAGGTCGTGCAAGGCAACGACCGCGCGTCGGGTGAATGGAATCGGAAAGGTCTTCGTGACGCCGGCGACCTGAATAGCGGGCTCAATCATGCCGGATTTCAAAGCCTCGCGTGGCTGCCGGTTGTTCGACTGGATGCTCGTGCCGCTCCTTGATGTGACTGCGCAGTTCGCTCTCGCCGATCGCAGCGAGAAAAGCGGCTAGCTCGTTGTCCTCGCCCGTCGCCTGGAGCTCAACGCGGCCGTCCGAAAGATTCCGAACCCAGCCGACAACGTCGAAGCCTTTGGCGATCTGCTTCACGGTGTAGCGAAAGCCGACTCCCTGCACGTGGCCACTGAAGAAGACCTGCTTCGAAGTCACCCGAACAAGCGACGGCGAAACGTCGCGAAAGCAACTAAGGCTGCGGCGTCGGCGCCGGCGTGGCGTCGGCGGCCGGCGGAAGATCGGGCGCTGGCAACGTCTCGGGCGGCGGCGGCTCGGTTGAGCGCACGTCGAAATTTTCAGCCGCGGACGATGAAGATGAGGTCGAGACAGACGGCGGTGGTTTGGTGAGCGAAGCAACCAAGGTCGGCGACGCCGGCTGAATGTCTTCGCTCGCGACGTAGCCTTCTTTTGCGCCCGAGACGAGCTGCACTTTGCAATACCCGAACGAAGGACGGATGAGCGTCATGAGGGTGTCTTTAGGCAACTTCTCGTCCGGGCCGTTGCCCTGCTGCGGGCCGTAGCGATAGAACGGCGTTTCATTGGTCGCGACGGCGAAGAGCTTGCCGTTACTGGCGTCTGCTTTGGTGATCTTGTCGACCGTCGCGCAGCTAGTGAGTGCGGCGAATGCAGCGACCGCGACAGCATGCGACGTGATGTGGCGGAGGGCGCTAAACGGAGAATCGGGCAGACGAATCATCGGTATGAGTAAACGAGCGAAAACGTGCCGGCGTTGTCCTGCTCGATCGGTCCGATGGCGACGAAATACTGGCCACTGACCGTTGGAGCAAACCCTGCTGCAGCTTTCTCTTCGTCCTCATAATTTTCGGTCGCGAGCGGCTTGCCGGTCTCATCATAAAGACGAACCGGGAACTTTTTTGCGCCGTCCGCGCCGACCGAGAACCAATACTGATTGCCTGCGTAGAGATTAACCACGATCACGGCCTGCTCGCCTCGCTTGAGCGCGCCGCTCCAATGTCCATCGCGAATCTTGAAGCCGTCGTTCGAAAACGCGCCGGCGAGTTCGAGTGCCGTTTTGTGCGCTTCGACTTCCTGATCGTTTTCGGCTGCGCGCAGAGGAAGGACCGCGGCCGAGGCAATCGCGAGAAGGGTCAGTAAGCGGGAAAAGATCATTTCGTTTCAGCCTTGCTCTGGATCGCGCTCATCAGCTTCGTCACTGATTCGTTCAGCTTCTTCACCTCATCAGCAGTTGGTACACCGCCGGCGAATTCCACCTGCTTCTGAATTTCCGGAAGCTTATCGCTGACGGTTTTGACGAGCGGCTCCTTCTGCAATTCAGGAGAGATTTCTTTCACCTTCGCCTGGATGTAACTCACCAGCGCGGGCTGGCGCAGAACGCGCGCATTCGCTTCGTTGTAGTCGTCCATGATCAAACCGCTCACGACCTGCGTGCCGCGAATCCAGCCGCCCAGGCTCACCAGGATGATGAAGTCCTGGTCGTGATTCGATTGCATCGACGATTTCACTTCGTTCTGCGTCGCCTCGAGTTCCTCCTGCAGCGCATCCCACTGATCGTTCTCGGCAAAGTCGTTGATGCTTTTTCCGCGGCCGAGCACGTTCTCACTCACGCCTAAAGCCTTCGCCAGTTTCAGGATGTCAGCGCCGATGTTCTTCACCTGCTGGCCGTCCTGCGCCTCGACGGCGATGAATCCATCAGCCACCAGACCGCCGAGGTTCAACGCAAGCTGCGCACGGTTGTTGTACGTGGTCGGGATCGGCGGACGAAAATGCGCGTTCCAGTTCGGTTTTCCAGGCTTCGACAGAGCGGCGAAAAGTTCGCCCGGCGTTGGGATTGTAAGCGTATCGGACCGTGTCGCTTTGCCCATCTGATCGGGCGTGAGCGGCGCCGGATCACCCGCGAAAGCAAGGCAGGCTGGAAGGGCAAAGAGAAGCGCAAGAACTCCTCGACGGAAGAACATCTGCGCAGGTTATGCCCGCTTCCGCAGATTGCGAGTCGGAACTATAGACTTCGGGTCCGGTACGTCTGTGGTTCATACGCTGGGGTAGACGAAACTATGGCGGAGTGACGCCGCTGCGAGTTTTGGCTTGTATTCAACTAGCCAGTCGAATATCACCACCGCATGACCCAGCAGAACTCTCTCGTAAAACGAGGCGGCCTTGCAGGTGCCCTCGCAATCGCTGGCGGCACGGCGGCTTACGGCGCTCCCGTCCTCGTCAATCCTCCGCCCGACCTGACCAACACAATCGGCAACGCCGTCACCACGACGGTGAACTGGGACGTGAACAACGACGGCATCATCGATTTCACGTTCACCAACCGCTATCCGAACAGCTCCACGACCGGCGTCGTTTGGCAGTTGAACATGAATCCTGCCGCCGGCACCGCCGCCACCAACGGGGTGGTCAGCTATCAGGGCGCGTTTGTCCGTTACGCTTTTGCTTTGGCCGCAAACACGCCGATCAATTCGGCATCGGCGTTCTCGACCGGGACGCAGATCACGCTTGGCTCACGCTATTCTTCCGGTGGTGTGCAGCAGAACTACGGTGGATTCGCAGCAGCCATTCCTCCGGGGACGATGGCCTTCGCTGGCTTCCGTTTCACTGCCGCTGATGGCGTGCACTACGGCTGGGTTCAATTGAGCGTGAACGCCGGCATCATCCGTTTCAGCAGGGCGGGTTACGAGACGACTCCGGGTGTGCCGATTCTCGCAGGCACGGGCGCTGCGGTTCCAGAACCTAGCACACTGGCGATGCTGGCTGTCGGCGCCGTCGGCGTGGTTGGCGCAGCGATCAAGCGCCGCCGCCGTTCCTAATTGGGTCACTCTAAGTAGTTCTTAATCCAAGCCCCCCGCTTCTCACGAGGCCGGGGGCTTGTTTTTTTATGCCGGCTCTTCAACCCAAACGCGTGATGCTGATCGGCTGGGACGCAGCCGATTGGAGCTTCATGTCGCCGCTGCTCGATAGCGGCAAGATGCCGAGTCTGCAGCGGGTGATTGAAGGCGGCACGAGCGGTCGCGTCGCGACGTTGCAGCCGGTTCTTTCGCCGATCCTTTGGACATCCATCGCGACAGGAAAGCGCGGCGACAAACACGGCGTCCTCTCCTTCGTCGAACCGACGGCGGATGGCAGCGGAATCCGCACGGTCGGCAGTCCGTCGCGGCAAGCGAAGGCGCTCTGGAACATCCTGAGTCAGGTTGGCCGTCGCAGCGTGGTGGTGAACTGGTTTGCCTCCCATCCGGCTGAGCCAATCGACGGCGCGATTGTCTCAAATCGCTTTTCTGAAACAGCGCTGATCGCTGACCCTGCGGAGGACTCGACCTTTCATCCGCGCGATCTCGCAAGCGTGATGGAGCAACTCCGCGTCACGGCCGCGAAGATCACGCCGGAACAGATGCTTCCATTTTTTCCGGAGCGGCTGCCGAAAAACGACGATACGCGGCTTCAAGCCCTCGCCTCGTTTGTTGCCCAAACGGCGAGCATTCACAACGCGGCCACGTATTTGGCGGAAGCGGAGGAATGGGACTTCCTCGCGGTCTACTACGACATGATCGACCACGTCGGGCACGGCTTCTCCGAGTTCGGCGAGCCGCGCATGGCACATGTCTCGGAGGCGGATTTCGCGACCTACAGACATGTGATGGAAAGCACCTATCGCTTTCATGATCTGATGCTCGGCCGCTGGCTTGAGATCGCGGGCCACGACACCGCGATCATCCTTCTTTCCGATCACGGCTTTGCCCACGGCGCCAGCCGGCCTTTGGCGGAACGTGGTCGGCTCTCGGGCGAACGAGCGCAAGGAGTGCATACGAATCCGCTGATCTGGCATCGGCTGCATGGCGTCCTCGCGGCTCACGGGCCGGGCATCAAGCCAGACCAGATCGTCCATAGCGCGTCGCTCCTCGATGTCGCGCCGACGATTCTGGCGCTTCTGGGAGTTCCTGTGCCGGCCGACTTCGAAGGGCAAGTTTTGACCCAGATGTTTGTGCAGCCGCCGGACATTGAGGCGGTCGATTCCTACGAAGCTCCTCATCCGCTGGATGGGATGATCAGAGACGCTGCGCCGGAAGATCGAGATCCGTGGGCGGCGCAAGCTGCGCTGATGCAACTCGCGCAGCTCGGCTACATCGAAGATCCATCGGCGAACGGCCCCACGCCCGCGCTGAAAACGCGAGAGGCTCACGACAGCCACCTCGCGCAGATTCTATTCTCCACCGGCCGTTTCGCGGGAGCGCTGGAGATCCTGGACGATCTGGTCACGCGCAGCACGGATCCGAGTTACCCGTGTCGTCGCGCGATGTGCCTGATCGCGTTGGAGCGGCTGGATGAAGCGGAGACAATCGTGAACGCCGTCATGACGGAGCTCCCGCACTACGGTCTGGCGAAAATGCTTCTCGCGCAGATTGCATCGATCAAAGGCCGGACAGAAGAGGCGGAGAAGCTTTTCGACGAACTGCGCGAAGCCGACGCGCAGATGCCCGCCTTACACAATCAGGTTGCCGGGATTTATCTTCAGCAGGAAAGATGGAGCGAAGCGGTCGAGCTTTTCGAGAAGGTGCTGGCGGCGGATGAAGACTCGCCGGAAGCGCACGACGGACTCGGCGTTGCCTTGCGGCATCTCGGCAGGCTGGAGGATTCCATTTACCAGCACATGCAGGCTGTTTCGCTGCAGCACGATCGACCGCAAACCCACATCAACCTCGGCATCAGCCTCGCGCACGCGCGGCACTTTCATTGGGCCGTCCGCGCCTTCAATGTCGCCGCCGAGCTTGCGCCGAAAGAGCCATACCCGCATCGCTGCCTGGCTCGCGTTTATCGGCGCGCCTTGCACGATCGCGACAAGGCGCTGCATCACTTGTTGCGCGCGCGAGATCTGCGGCGTGAACTCGGGCGCAGTCGACCTGCATTCCGCCACGGAGTTTAGCGGGTCCTGCCACAACCACCGACTATGCGCCGCAACTTCATCACGGTAGTCAGTGGCTTACCCCGGTCCGGCACTTCGCTGATGATGCAAATGCTCGCGGCGGGCGGCATTCCACCGCTCACCGACGATCTTCGCACCGCCGATGAAAACAATCCGCGCGGCTATCTGGAGTTCGACCGGGTGAAGCGACTGCGCCAGGACGCGTCGTGGATCGATCAGGCGATCGGATGTGCGGTCAAGGTCGTCCACTTGCTCCTGCGCGAGCTGCCGACGGATCCGCGTTTGCACTACCGCGTGCTCTTCATGCAGCGCCATCTGGATGAAGTCCTGGCGAGCCAGCGCGCGATGCTCGAGCGCGAAGGCAAGAAGCCGGCCGACAACGGCGTGCTCGCGCGCGTTTATAAGAGCCAGCTCGAGCAAGCCGAAGAATGGCTCGCGCAGCAGTCGAACTTTTCCGTGTTACGAATCGATCACCGCCACCTCTTTGACGATGGCGCTGCCATCTGCCAGCAAGTGAACCAATTCCTCGGTCGCGATCTGGATGTCGCTGCGATGTCGAAGGCGATCGATCCGGCGCTCTATCGGCAAAGAATTGTTTGAAGAGCGCGTAGTCGCTGAGCATCATCGCGGCTCGTTATGGCAAAAACCAGCATCAGCAAAATCATCGGACGCGAGATCCTTGATTCACGCGGGAATCCCACGGTCGAAGTTGATGTTTGGCTGGAAGGTGGCGCCTTTGGGCGTGCGGCCGTGCCGAGCGGTGCGAGCACGGGAGAGCACGAGGCGTGGGAATTGCGCGACGACGACAAAGCGCGCTACGGCGGCAAGGGAGTTCTCAAAGCGGTTCGCGCAATCAACGAGACGATCGCCCGCGGTCTCGCGGGAGCAGACGCCCTCGATCAGGAAGCAATCGACCGGAAGCTGATCGAACTCGACGGAAGCAAGAACAAGAAGAACCTGGGTGCGAACGCGCTGCTCGGCGTCTCGTTAGCCAATGCCCACGCGGCGGCGGCGTTTTCCGGAATGCCGCTCTTTCGTTATCTCGGCGGCGCACGCGCCAACACCTTGCCCGTGCCGATGATGAACATCCTTAACGGCGGCGCGCATTCGGATGCACCGATTGATTTTCAGGAGTTCATGATCATGCCGAAAGGCGCGCCTAGTTTTCCGGAAGCGGTGCGTTACGGCGCGGAGATCTTTCACGCACTGAAAGCCGTGCTGAAAGAGCGTGGTCTTTCCACCGCCGTAGGTGACGAGGGCGGCTTCGCTCCGAAATTGAAGTCAGCCGAGGATGCGCTCGAATCAATCGCGCAGGCCGTGGAGCGCGCCGGTTACTCGTTAGGCGAACAGATTTTCATCGCGCTCGATGCCGCATCGTCAGAGTTCTACGACAAAGGGACGGGCGAATACGTCTTCAAGAAATCTGATGGATCACGAAGGAGCGCCGATGAGTTGATCGACCTTTACGAGTCGCTCACGAAGCGCTTCCCGATCATCTCGATTGAGGACGGCTGCGCGGAATATGATTGGGCTGGCTGGAAGAAGTTGACGG
>JALZAD010000004.1 GCA_030948555.1 Verrucomicrobiota bacterium
TGGGAATCGGCCATGATCGGCTTGCTCGCCGCGCTTGTCGGACTCGCGTCCGGCCTCTGCCTGTCAGTTGTCCTCACCGGCGTGATCAATCGCGCGTTCTTCGGCTGGACGATCCAGCTCGCGTTCCCTTGGGGCTCACTCGCCTTCACGCCTGTTTGGATTGTCGCCGCGGCCATTCTGGCCGGGCTCCTACCCGCGTGGCGAGCCGGTCGTTTGGTTGTGGCGGAGGCGTTGCGCGAGGAATGAAACGCGTTCTCGCACTCGCGCTTCTTTGCATCGCGGCGGATTGGCGCAGCGCGGAGCCCGGCTGGCAATACGAGTTCCCGCGCGATCATTACGCGCACCCGGAGTTCAAGACCGAGTGGTGGTACTTCACCGGCAACCTGGCGGATGCGACTGGCCGCCGCTTCGGCTATCAGCTGACGTTTTTCCGGCAGGGGATTCGTTCGCCTAACGAGACGTCCGAGGATCTTTCGCGCTTCGTAACGCGCGACTTGAAGTTCGCGCATTTCACGGTCACGGACGTTGCCGGCCAGCAGTTTCGGTTCGAGCAAAAGACGAGTCGCGGCGCGTTTGGCGAAGCAGGTTTCGACAAAGATGAGCACCTCGCCTGGATCGACACCTGGGACCTGCAGATGTCGGCCGATGGCCGCTTTCATCTGCTCGCCGATAGCAAAGATGCGCGCATCGATCTGCAGCTCGAATCGGCGAAACCGCCGGTCATTCACGGCGAGCGCGGCATCAGCGCAAAGGCGGCGGGCGAAGGCCACGCCTCGCACTATTACTCGCTCACTCGCCTAACGAGTACAGGGCAGCTTCGTCTGGGCGACAAAGCATTCGAGGTGCGGGGCGAAAGCTGGTTCGACCACGAGTGGGCGACCAATCAGCTGGCGCCCGAACAGATTGGCTGGAACTGGCTTTCGGTGCAGTTCGACGACGGGACTGAGCTGATGCTTTACCAGATGCGGCTCGCGAACGGCGGTGCCGATCCGACCTCCAGTGGGACGCTGATCGCGGCGGATGGCACGACGACGCATCTCACGGCGGACGAGTTCAAGATGACGCCGGGCGATGTTTGGAAGAGCGGCAAAACGGGTGCGGCTTACCCGATCAACTGGCGAATAGACCTGCCGCAGCACGGCCTCGCATTCACGGTTCGCGCGGCGGTAGAAAACCAGGAGCTCGCCCTATTGCCGCTGGCCTACTGGGAGGGTGCGATCGATACAGACGGAGCGCGCAACGGCCAGCCGATCAAAGGCCGAGGGTATCTTGAATTGACCGGCTACGCCGGCGCGCTGCATGCCTTGCAGCGATGACGCAAGTCGTAGGACTAGGCCTGCGTGTGCCGCGCGTACTGCACGTCAGCACCCTTCGGCAGGAGACGTTTCCGGCCGCGCTGGCGACGGCGGGCGAGGGTCGCACGTCCACCTTTGGTGCTCATCCGCGCACGAAAACCATGCTGACGTTTCCGTGTCCGTTTCGAGCGCTGAAGTGTCCGTTTCATAAAGGAAAGCCGCCGGCCGGGCGGAGAAGAGCGGCTAAAGTAGGGACAAGAGCCTTTTTGTCAATCCGCGGATTGGCCTCGAAATCCGAACTTCCGGCCAACTGTTCCGTATTGAGCGAGGGATGCCAATTGCCACCTCTCCAGGTTTGTGGAATAACCGACCGCACATGAGCGAAGTCGTCATCGAACCAGCGACGTTCGAGGATCTCGACGAGCTTTCCGTTCTGCTCGGCGATTTGTTCAAAGAGGAGAGCGACTTTTGCCCCGATAAAGGGAAACAACTCCGCGGCTTGCGGCTCATTTTCGAGCAACCAAACCGGGGGCGCGTCTTCGTTCTGCGGCAGGACCGGACGATCGTCGGCATGATCAACCTGCTCTTCACCATCAGCACGGCCGAGGGCGGGTTCGTCATCACGCTGGAAGACCTCGTCGTGCATGACCGCTATCGCGGAAAAGGCTACGGCTCGATGCTGCTGCAACACGCAATCGAGTTCGCGAAGCAGAAGAACTTCCTGCGTATCACGCTCCTGACCGACCGGCCGGAGCTTGCCTCGCAGGCGCTCTTCCGGCGCTACGGATTCAAAGATTCCTCCATGATGCCGATGCGCCTTCTCCTGCCGAAGGATGAGGCGAAGAACGAAGTAACGCTGTAACCGGCGCGCCTCGTCCCATTCGAAAATCTCGGGCAACGCCAGAGGACCGGCTCATCTTGCGCGTCGGGGATGAAGATTCAGGGATGTCTTCGCACGCAGATCTTCACGTTGTTGTTTCTCGCCGTGAGCATTGGCCTAACGAGTAGTTCCGCGCAGGCGCAGGACGATCGCGCGGCGGAGCGCAATGCCTACTCCGATCGTCCGCTGCCGATCGGCTACGGCCAGACCATCAGCCAGCCCTATCGTCGCGTTGATGACCGAACTCCTGAATCCGCAGCCGGGCTCGACGCCCAAAGTTTGGACGATCGAAATCGTCGAGCCGTTGCAGCGACAGGCACTCGCGCGCTTACGGAAGTTCGGGCTCGGCGCGGATCGCGTCATCCACGGCGACGGCTATGCAGGGTTACCAAAAGTCGCGCCCTTTGATGGGATCATCGTGACCGCGGCGGCGGAACAAATCCCGCAGCCACTTATCGACCAGCTAAAGCTCGGCGGGCGTATGGTCATTCCCGTCGGATCGGTCTTAGCGATGCAGCGTTTGCTCGTGATCGAGAAGGAGAACGGCGGGAAATTGCGCACGCGCACCGTGCTACCGGTGCAGTTTGTGCCGCTCACGCGCGAGCGCGCGGAAAAGCCGAAGAAGTAACGGCGGTAGCGCGGCGAGGCTGATCAGCCGAGTGTCTCGCGCATGCAGAATGGCTCGATACGTCTTTTCAAGATCGCAGGGATCACAGTGTTTCTGCACTTCAGTTGGTTCCTCGTTGGGGCTTACGAAGTGACGACATTGTCGGCCCGCTACAGCAAACCAATTTGGGCGGTCTTCGAGTACCTCGCGCTTTTCGCCATCGTGCTGATGCATGAATTCGGACATGCGCTCGCCTGCCGCCAGACTGGCGGGCGCGCGGAGGAAATTGTGCTCTGGCCGCTCGGCGGCATTGCATTCGTTAGTCCGCCGCCGCGACCTGGCGCCATGCTCTGGAGCATCGCCGCGGGTCCGCTGGTGAATGTCGCGTTGCTCCCCGTCTTCGCGCTCCTGCTCGCCTTGGCCCGTTCCGTCGGATGGCCCTTCGCACAACGCGATCTTTACCTGCTGATTCTGGCCGTCGCCTTCATCAACAAGATCGTCCTTTTCTTCAATGTTTTGCCGATCTATCCGCTCGACGGTGGCCAGATCTTGCGCGCGCTGCTTTGGTTTCCGCTCGGGCAAATCCGCAGCCTGCAGATCGCGTGCGCCATCGGTCTGCTCGGCGGTGCCGCGCTCGGCCTTTACGCGTTCCGTGAAAGCTCGGTCTGGCTTGGCGTGATGTCGTTCTTTCTGCTCAGCCGCGCGCTCGCCGGCTGGCGACATGCCAGCGCGCTCGCAGCAGAAGAGCGTGAGTCGCGAAGAGTCCATACTGAATTGCGCGAGCGTCCGGTTTTGTAACGCGACGCGAGTCTCCCTCGTCGTGGCGTCTGACACAGACGCCCTACAACCCGAGGTTCTCGCTAGTCGCGCAGTTCTTTGCCGATCTCGCCGTTGCCGAGCTGCTGCGCGAGCCGCTCCTTGAACTCGGCGCGGAAGCTCACCTCATCGGCCGCTTTCGCGACCTGCGGCGCGGCTTCCGGCGGCAGGCTCGATTTCGCGAACGCCTGCAGTTCCGCGACTCGGCTCGCATCAGAGAAAAAGGTGAACAGGCCCGGCGCAAAACTGTTCGCGCCGAGTGCGTCCGCTTTCTTCATCAGCTCCTTCATGTGCGCTTTGGCGAACGTCCAAACGAGATCAGGATGGCCACCGTAGCGGGCCACTTTCGGCACGAGGTAAAGCGCGCGACTGGTCGGCAATTCATTCGTTAGGGCAACTTGCAGCGTCTTCATCGCGAGCTTCGGATCCGCGACGGAAGCAAGCGCGTTCAGGTAATCCTGCTTCTCCTCGATGCTGGTCGTTTTGAGGCCGAGCTCGTGCAGTTTGTTCCAGGTCTTCTCGTCCGCGAAACGCGCCACCACGCCGAGAACGGCAACGCGCAGATCGGGCGCGAGCGAGCGCGGATCCGCGACGAACTTCGCGAAGCGTTCGTTGCAGCCCGCGATGATCTCAGGATCATCCAAGCTGGCCAGGGCACTGACCAAATCGGCGCGTAACCCAACAACGCGCGAGCTCTCGTTAGGCTTCGGTTCCCAGCCAACTTCATCGAACGCCGGGCGCAAAATCGACCGGGCGTAACGCTGGAAACGTTCGTGCACCGGCTGATCGCCGAGCAGTCCGTCGATCACTCCGAGCGCGGTGATGATCTGCTCTTGTTCAGCCAACTCCGTGTGCGTCGGCAGCTTCGACAACAGGCTGAGATAGAGGGAAATCGGCGCGCGGTTCGCCTGCGCGAGCGCCCACGCATCGCTCAGGAGATTCACTCGATCCGCCACGGTCATCTTCGGCAGCTCGGCGGCGAGCAATTGCCATGAAGCATCGTCGTACTGAACGCGATAATTCCCCGCGCCTCCGACGTTGAACTTCACTGCGCGATCCGCGGGAACGTCGGGCAGCTCCATCGTTTTCGACGTCATCAAAACGCTGACCGGCGCTGCACCGGCGACGGAGTAGGTGAGGGGAATCTTCCACTCGAGCGCCGGTGCGTTTTGGAAGTTCACCGTGAAGCGTTCCTGCGTGAGCGTGATCTTGCCGCTCGGATCGCGTGCGACCATGACGACGGGGAAGCCGGGTTGCTGCGTCCAGCTTGCCGCGATGTCGGCGACAGGTTTACCGGACGATTCGCTGAGCGCATTCCAAAGGTCCGCGGTCGTTGCGTTCGAGAACTTATGCGCGGCCATGTAGCGCCGGAGTCCGTCGCGGAAAACATCTTCCCCGAGAAAGCTCTCGAGCATGCGGAGGAAGGACTGGCCCTTCTTGTAGGTGATATCGTCGAAGGCGCTGTTCGCTTCCGCTTCCGTCTCGATCTTCTGCTGAATCGGGTGCGTCGTGGAACGCGCATCGCCTTCCATCGCCGTCTCTTTCGGAATGCCGACGCGCCGGGTTGGATCGCGCGGTTCGTCGCGACGCAACCAGACTTCCCAGTCCGGATTGAACTTCGCGGTGCACTTGCTGCCCATCCACGAAGCGAAGCCTTCGTTCAGCCAAAGATTGTCCCACCACGCCATCGTCACGAGGTCGCCGAACCATTGGTGAGCGACTTCATGCGCGATGACCGAGTAGATTCCCTGCTTCGTCGCGGAAGACGAAATCTGCGGGTCGAAGAGCAGGCCTGTTTCGAAGTAAACGATGCCGCCCCAGTTCTCCATCGCGCCACCAAATCCGCCGGGCACCGCGATCTCATCGAGCTTCGGTAACGGGAACGGCTCGCCAAAGTAGTCGTTGTAGAAGTTGACGATCTGCTGCGCGCTTTCGAGCGCGTAACGGCCCATCTCTGCTTTGCCTTTGGTCGCCGTGACGCGATGCAACACGCTGCCGTTTTGTTGCTCGATCGAGTCGAGCTCGCCCGCGCAAAGGACGTTCAAGTAAGAGGCCATCGGCGGCGTCATGCCGAAGCGGACCTCTTTCGTGGCAGGTAGGGTGCGACCGCTGGGCGCGCCGTCTTGGCCGTGGGAGTCCGGACGGCCCAGCGGTCCGTCCCTACCAACTTTCGTTTCCTGCTCGATGGGCATGTTCGAGACGGCGGTCCAGTTCTCGGGAATCACCGCAGTCAGCTGGAACTTTGCGCGGAAGCTCGGCTCGTCCCAGCAGGGGAACATGCGCCGCGCGTCGGTCGCTTCGAATTGCGTGCCAAGCATGTCCTTCTTCGCGCCCGTGCCGTGTTCCTGATACGGCGCGTGGTAAAGTCCCTGGCCCGCGGCGTTGATCTTGCCCGAGAAGTTCAGGGCGAGTGAGTGCGCGCCGGCGGACAACTCGTTAGGCAACGCGATCGTCAGTGTTTCGAGCTTCGGATCGAGCTTGATCGCGGATTTCGCGAGTGACTTGTCGTCGACGGCCGCGCTCGCGATCTGGATGTCGGCGGAATTGAGCACCAGCTCGCGTGCTGGCTGACGCACGTCGATCTTGATCGTCTCCGAGCCGGTGAAGGTGAGCTTGTTAATGTCCGGCGTGATGCGAACGGCGTACTCCGTGGGCACCACGCTCTTCGGCAGCTTGCCGGGTGTGTGTTCGAAACTGAATGGCTGCTCGGCGTGAGCAGCGGCGGCGAGGCAGAACATGAGAGGGAAGGCGAGACGCATCACGCACTAAACAGCGCGTGATCAGAAATGTCATCCCGAGCCAGCGGAGACGGCGAGGGATCTCGCATCGGGTGCTGGATCATCAACCGTGCGGCGTGTGAGCGGCAGCGCGGGTGAGAGGTCCTTCGGCGCGCTGCGCCAGCCTCAGGATGACAAGCGTCGTCTGCGGCGTTGCGAGGAGATCGTCGCCCCTGCTACTCGATGACGAGCAGCAGGACCAATTGCCCATCGCCGACCTGCGGTCCGCGGATGACCAGCGGGCTGCTCTTGCTCAGCTTCGCGTCGGTTTCGAGGAGAAGCTTCTGCTCCTGGAACAGCTGCAGATTCAGCTGGTAGCTAGATCGCGCAGCGGCCTTCGAGTCGACGTGCAGCGAGAAGTATTTGCTCTGGGCCAGCCAATCTTCTTCACCGGTCTTCAGCGCCTTCCGCGACGAGCCGATGACCTGGAACTGGTTATAGCCAAAGAGCTGCTTCAGCGTGCCCTCAAGTCGGCTCAGCTCCACCGGGATCGGCGTCGGCTCAGGCACATTGTTGGCCATAACCAGGCCGCTCCAGACCGTCTCCGACGCATCGGCGGGCGTCGCGAAGCTGACGAGCAGCGCGCACGTAGCGACGAGAGAAAGGAAGGAGCGCGCCGCAATCACGTTACTTGGCTGCGTATTCGGACGGCAAGGTCTGCAAGCCGTCGATCCAGATGACGGTCACGCGTTCCTTTTCGCTATCGACGGGGAAGACAGAGATCGTCGCGCCCGGGCTAACGACCGGATCGATCTTCGCATTCGTGATCTGCGTGAGGTAACCCGACTGACCGGCGTTCGGCTGCTCGCGCAAAACAAAGAACGTGCAGACAACGAAGACGGCCATCGAAGCAGCGCCGGCCCAGACGAGGCGGCCAATCGACCACCAGCTTTCGCGCGCCGGCTTTGCCGTCGCAGTCGTTTCCTCCGTCTCGTCGCGCGCAATAGCCTGACGCAACTGATGATGGAAGAACTCCTCGTTCGTCATCGCAGGCGCGCCGATTTCCTTCTTCAGGAACGCACCGAGTTTCAACGCATCATCCTTCTCGGTCTCAGCGGCGGCTTTGTCCGGCAGCGTTGCCTCAAACTCGATGAGCTCTTTTCCAGTCAGTTGCCCGTCAATCCAGGCGGTCCACTTTTCCTCAAGCGTTTTCATAAACGTCTCTCAACATGTTCTGCAGTTTCTTGCGCGCGTAAAAAAGCCGGGACATCACGGTGCCGATCGAACAGCCGAGCGCTTCTGCGATCTCGTGATACTGCATGTCCTCGATCTCCTTCATTAAAATGACCGCGCGATGCTCGGGCGTAAGCTGAGCAATCGCGGCGTCGATCCGCTCCCGAATCTCGACGTGCTGCATCCGTTGATGCGGCAGAGCATCGGCCTTCGGCACGGTGCGGGATGCGGGATCGATCTCGCGCAGCTGCACCTCGTCGTTAAACTCCGCGCCCGAGCCTTTGACCTGCTTTTTGCGCAGCCAATCAATCGTGACGTTCATCACGATCCGATAGATCCAAGTGTAGAAACTCGACTGGCCACGAAAGCGGCCGATCGATTTCCACGCCTTCAGGAAACTGTCCTGGGCTAAATCCCAGGCGTCCTGCTCGCTATGGACCATGTTATAAATCATTCCAAAAACTCGGGTGCGGTAGCGGCCGACCAGTTGGTCGAAGGCTTCGGTGTCACCGCTCTGACACAAGTGTACCAAATCTTGGTCCGAAACTTCGGCCGGGGCCGGGGTCGCTTCCGTATGCATGTATGACGGAGGCCGCGCTAATTCATTCAACCGCGAAGGCTTCGCGGCCTACAAACTTCCGTAACGACGCAGCCACTCCCCGCGATACTCGCCCATGAGGGAAATGATGCCATCGCGCACCTGAAATAACCGTTGTTTCACGACCGCGTGTTGGCGGGGCGAAATCAGACGCTCGTTCAGCAACTGCGCCGCGGCCTCCATCGAGGTCGTGATCGCCTTCAGCGCGCGCTTCAGGTAGGCGATCGTCATTCCTAGCTCGTCGACATCATCATCGCTCAACGCGGCGGCCAGTTTCGCGCTTGCGAGCGCCGAGTGCGTCGCCAGCTTGACCGCGGCCGGCTCGTTCTGCAGCGCTGGCGTCTGATCGAAGAGCTGATCAATCCAAACCGTCAGGGCGAAGGCCGCGCGGTAAAGGCTGTGATCTTCGAAGCTTTCCGCGCAGGCGGCAATCTGCTCTTCCGGGCTCTGGTATTCGTTCTCGCCGTCCTCGTCGCCGA
>JALZAD010000008.1 GCA_030948555.1 Verrucomicrobiota bacterium
ACTGGTCTTGAATTCTAATTCGGAAGCAAGGAAACCAGAGATGAAAGACGCAAACGTCTCCTTGCTGGCTTACGAAATCTATCTTCTCTGCGCTTACGCGATGCTTCGTGCCTGGTTTGATCGCAGCGTGGCCGTCGCTCTTTCGTAAACCGGAATACCCACTCGTGCGATGTGCTCGAGCAGCGCGGCATGTTCAATCCGTTCCAGGATGGCGATGTCAAAACGATAAGGCAGCGGGCCTTCGTCGAAGGCGAGGAAAATGCGTGCGAGCGCATCATAAGTCACGCGCGGGCCGCTCACCACGAGGTCGATGTCGGACCCGGGACGCTGCGTTCCTTTCGCGCGCGAGCCGTAGAGAATCGCCCGCTCTACATCAGGTTCGGCAGCGAGCACCCGCGCAATTTCGCCCAGCGTTTCTGCCGATAGTCCGTGGCTCATGTCTCTCGCTCGATGGCGGCAAGCTGTCGCTCAAGCGCGGCGAATTCCTCCACGTAAGTTCCGAGGATGACGGAAGCAATTTCGTCCGCAATTTTCTCATCGTAGGCATGCGCGGTTTCGTGGCGGTGGTCGATCATCTTCATCCAGACATCGCCGTTCTCGATTATCCCTAGCGCAAACGCCTCGCGGGTGGCATCGCGCGAACCATGGACGCGCGACGTGCTGCCGTGCTCGCGCACATAATCTTTCATGGTGTTCCAGGCCAGCTCGTGAGTGAACTCAAATGCTTTGATCAGCCCCTGTTGCTCGAGGTCGGAAAGTTCCCGCTCCCTGGCCAAGGTGGCCGCCGATTTGAGCCGGGCGAGAGCGAGGCGGAAGTTTGCGAAACGCTGGCACCAGCGGATGTCGGGATCAGGAGCCATGCGTTGCCAGATTATCAAAAAAAGCGGAGCGAAACAGCGGGTTCGTTCGCGCATGCCTTCGAACAAGGCCTGCCGCGTTCGCGCGGTCATCTCGTCGCCGAGCAGGATGCGAATCTTTCGAGCTTCTGCCATCCGGGCTCTAACGCGAGGAGAGCGCCGATCTCGAAGAACCCAGTGGCGATGTCGCACGCGCTGGCGATCTCGGTCCAATCGTGGAGGTACTTCAGCCCTTTCCACGTGTCATCGCTATTATCGACGATGAATAGGTCGCCGCCGGTAGTGCGGGCTCTGTCCGTCTTTCGAACGACAGAGCCATTGCCGTCGAGCAGCAGTTCGCCTTCAACGCGAAGATTCAGCGGCTCTTGTGGCATGGGCGAATCGGCTGTTTTACTTAGGTCGTGGAAAAAACTCCACGAGAAAGACTACGGGCTTAGGAAAGGAAAATTCAAAAGTAGAAAGTAGAAAACGCGCACGGCACGGGAGCCGCTTCTCTCGTTGCGTGATTACCGTGATCGTGCCGTGGTGAGCCGTGAGAGCCGGCAACGGTCGCGGTGCTCTAATCGGTTGGGTAGCCATTCGAGCAGCCATATGAACCTGTTTTGCGCGCGGGTAAATCCACGGAAGCGCTGAAGTGACGCCCGCGGTTCTCCGGAACCGCGGGCGATCTCTTTTCGGGTGTGTTTGCTCGCGCTCGACCCGAGGACGCAATGCACGCCCCTTCGCGCCCACGTCACTCGACAACGCGAGGCTGTACCATCATACACGACGCGCTCTGGGCGGCACTGCGTCGATGCCGCTGACGGAAGCGCGCGTCGGCCGCAGCCCGTCGAATCCGTCGACCTGCTGCGCGGCCTCGTCGTGGTCCTGATGGCGTGAGGAAAGTAGGAAGTCGAAATGCGAAAGTAGAAAGCTGGGTGGCGCATCTTTGTGCTCCGACGTTTGTCTTTCTCGCCGGCACTTCGATTTATTTCCAAGCGCTGCGCAAGCTTCGCCCCCGCAGCTTGCCCGCGACCAGCGCGGGTTTGACCATCTATGTCGTGGCCTCCCGGCTCACTCTATTCTTCGAATCTCGCGCGGGACCTGGCTGATGGCGCTGGAGCTGGTCGTGGCGAGGGGCACTGCGGGTGAGACGCCCGCTGCTAAAACACAGCGTCGGCACGGCTATCTGCGGCTGATCGATGTCACGGACGCGCCGCCATACCTATCGCAATGCCTGCTGAGTGTGTCCGAGCGGGTTCCATATGCTTGCCGGGCGATTCGTGATGTGACGGAGCGCTTCCCAAGTATACCGAAGAGCTTTCGATATACCGGGACGATGTTTTGTTAACGTTCGGCACGCTGACGATATACTTGCACCTCGCTCTAACACATATCGGAGCCGCCTCCATACACTTGCCGGACGCGCCCGAGCATGAGGCAAGCGGTGGCATACCTACGGAAGACGTTGCGCTACCTACGACGAGCATTCCGACACTTATGCCAAAGCGTCTTCCCGCGCCGAAATCCGCAATTCTGAGTCGCATCCGCGCAAAATTGCGAGCGTCTCGTTAGGTCCGAAAAGGCCGGGAACAGGCCGAAAACGGCGCTTTTTGCGAAAAGGCGTTGGACTGGCCTAATTACGGGATCTGGCGGCGAAGTTCGCAAACTACCTAAGAAAGTTTTGTTTCGCGGACTTTTCGTCGCTGCGGCGGTGCGGCTGCTTTTAGAGATGGCAGCCGGTGAAACTCGAAGTGAGCGAACCGGATAACGAAACCAAAATCAAACCAACCAACAGAAAGACGAAATCCAAATGATCGTAAAAGCAGCCATTAAGTGGCTTAACGAAATGTCCGATGCAGAGATTGCGGACAACACAGACATCATCATCGCAGCCCTGACGGGAAATGTGTACTTCCCAAACGCGAACCCGACGCTCGCGGTGCTCGCGACAGGCCTGGCGGAGTTCCGGACCTCGATTAACGAAGCGGCCAAAGGTGGCCCGCAGCAGACCTCGGCGAAGAACGCGAAGCGGGCCCAGCTCGTCTCGCTCCTCCGCCACCTCGCCAGCTATCTGACGACAGCGAGCGGGGGGAACATGACGGCCTTGCTCTCAAGCAAGTTCCCGACGCAGAAGCCGACTCGACAGCCGATCGGTGATCTCAACGACCCGAAGGCGCCGGACCTTACCCATGGGACCTTGAGCGGCCAGATCGATGCGGGCACCGCTCCGATCTACGGTGCCTATACCTACAACTGGCGCGCCGCGCTGGCCTCTGCGCCCGATACCTACGTGCAGACGCTGCAAACGACCGCCGCCAGAGTGACGTTTGAAGGCCTGACTCCTGGTCAGCTCTACAGCGTGGACGTGAACGCAGTCGGTGCGGCCGGCCCGTCCAACTGGAGCGACGTCTCGACCTTGATCGCGATCTAGGTCTCGCCCAAAAGGTTTGCTACCTAACAAGTGCAGGAACGGCGGCTGTGGCAACGCAGCCGCCGTTTTGTTTGGTGCTGTAACGTCCGGTGTCTCACCGGATGGGAGGGCGGCTTTCCAGCCGTGAGGCTTAACATCCAAAACATCGGCGGCTGGAAAGCCGCCGCTCGAATATCGGCTGAGACAGCCGACGCTACACCTCAGAGCGAGCTAGCGAGTAGCACGCACTAGCTAAGCCGCGCCTTTGTTTGCTCGTCTTAATCATTTCACGGAGCTCGCCGCCGTTTTGCTTTGCGTGACGCGGATTACCTGGATGTGCCAGCCAATCAGATCATCTGTGATACCCGCGGTTAAACATCGTCTCGCTGCCAAGGGTCATGGCGATGCACGCCTGCGGTGGTGCGGCGACGCCCGTCGTTGCGTTGCCGGTTTTTGCGGGTGAGACACCCGCCGCTACAACTTTCATGGGAATGGCTCGCACGCGACGAATGGGGCGGCCGCCGCCTACGCGGCGCGTTAGGGAGCGCGCCAGCGTGTGGGTTAAGAG
>JALZAD010000026.1 GCA_030948555.1 Verrucomicrobiota bacterium
TTCCGAACGATCGCCTCGATCCGATCTTCGCCGCGACGGTGCAGTCGGTGGAAGAAGCGATCGTGAACGCATTGGTTTCGAACGAGAGCATGACCGGCGCGGCTGGGCATCATGTCGACGCGCTGCCGCACGACCGACTGCGTGCACTCTTGAAGAAATACAATCGCGTCGCCGAGTAGCTCGCGCCTAACGAAGCACGTGGTAGGCGTTCGAGAGGTCGCCGATCTTCGTGCGTCCGCCCGCCCAAATCACGTAGCCGCGCAGCCGCCCAGTGGAACGCGCGCGAAAGATGCCACCCTCATGGCGGACGAATCCTGCCGACGTGTGCTGCATCACGCCTTCCCGCGCGCGGTAGTAGTAGCCAGTGTGATCGGACGCGTCTAACGAGTACAAGCCTGGCCGGAAATGCATCGTTGAGATGGCGCGTTCCTCCTGCAGTTCGATCGCGTGGGGCGGCGGACTCTCGGGCGCGAATGGTTGCGGTGCCGCGCAGGAGGCGAGCGCGAACGCAACCACGAGGCAGGCGAGCGAGCGAGCCATCACTCGTTAGGCAGTTGCGCGCGCAAGTCCCCCGGCGAAACGCCGCTCGCGCGCAGGCTTTGCAAGCTCATGGCGGCGTCGCGTTTCGCGAGCCGTCTTCCGGACGCATCCGTCATCAGCGGCGTGTGGAAGAATTGCGGGACCGGCAGCTCCAGTGCGCGGTAAAGGAGGAGCTGACGGAAAGTCGAAAGGAGCAGGTCGGCTCCGCGGACGACTTCAGTGATCTGCATGGCCGCATCATCGACGACAACCGCGAGTTGGTAAGCGGGAATGTCGTCCTTCCGCCAAACGAGAAAGTCGCCGAAATCGTGGCCGGCCGTTCCGCGCTGCGGACCGAAGCCGCCGTCCGCAAAATGCAACGTCTCGCCGTCGGGCACGCGGAAGCGCCAGTTCGCGCCGGCGTTATGCTCGGTCTTTGCGCGACAGGTGCCGGGATAAACCGGCTCTTCGTTTTCGTCGTGCGGCGCGCCGAGTGCGCTGGCCACGTCGCGTCGCGAGCAGGTGCATGGGTAGACAAGGCCGCGCGCACGCAGCAGCTGAAAAGCATCCCGGTAAAGAGCGAGTCGTTCGCTTTGCAAGAACGGACCTTCATCCCACGCGATTCCGAACCACCGCAGATCTTCCATCACTGCCTCGCGGAACTCCGGCCGACATCGATTCCGATCCAGATTTTCGATGCGCAAAACAAGCTGGCCACCGCGCGCGCGGCAACGCTCCTGCGCACGCCAGAACGTCCGCGCGTGCCCGAGATGCAAGTAGCCGGTCGGCGACGGAGCGATGCGGCTGCGGTAGTTTGTCATTCGCAATGAACGGTAGGAGAAGTGGCGACTTCGCTCGAGATGACAACTTCAAACAAGCGGCTTCTGCTCTGGGATATCGATGCCACGCTGATCGTCTCCGGCGGTGGCGGCGACAACGCGCTCAAGCGCGCGGTCGCGGAGCTTTTCGGGACGAAAGATGATCTGCACGACATCGAGATCGCCGGCCGGACAGACCGGCATATTGCCCGAAGCATTCTGAGCAAGTACGGCGTCGAGCCAACGGACGCAGCAGTCGCCGAGTTCCTGGAGATTTACTTACGCTGGCTGGCCGAATTGCTGCCGCAGCTCAATGGCCATGTTTTGCCGGGCGTGAAAGAAATTCTCGATCGCCTCAAGCCGAATCCCGATCGCGTCCTCGCTTTGCTCACCGGAAATCTGCGCCGCGGCGCGCAGCTTAAACTCGAGCGCTACGGCCTTTGGCATTACTTCGAGTTCGGCGCCTTCGCGGATGATCACCACGATCGCAATGAGCTCGGCGCCTTCGCGCAGCGACGCGCCGCCGAGAAACACGGCCACGAGTTCGAGGTCGCACGCATCGATGTCATCGGCGACACCGGCCACGACATCGCCTGCGGAGAGATTTTCGGCGCGCGCACGATCGCCGTTGCGACCGGCTCGTGGACGCGCAAACAACTGGCAGAGAAATCTCCGGATTTCCTCTTCGATGACCTCTCTGAAGTCGATCACGTGATGCGCACGCTCGACTGGTGAATGGATTGACGATTTGCGCGTCGAAGGCATCTTCAATGATCGCAATGGCCACACCACCAACCTCTCGCCCGAACGTCCTTCCACTCGAAGGCGAGATCGATCTGCACGTCTCACCGCGCATTTCTTCTTCGCTGAACATGATGCTGAGCGGGAAACCGAACCAGGTCGTGGTGGACTTGTCGCAGGTCAGCTACATCGATAGCTCTGGTCTCGCGGTTTTGATCGAGGCGATGCAGAACGCCGCGGCTTACGGCGGGAAGTTCGCGCTCGCCGGTCTGCAGGAGACGGTGCGGCCGATCTTCGAAATCGCGCGGCTCGATCAGGTCTTCCGGATTTTTCCGGACGTGGACGCCGCGCTTGCCGCGGCCTGAAGTAAAACTTCGAGCGTCTGCGCAACGTTGCGCGAAATGTCGAACTGAGCCGCGCGCTCGAGAATTACTGGCCGCGCCGCCTCGCGCCGGTCCGCGTCCGACCAATAGCGAATCGCTTCCGCGATGGCTTCGTCACTCGTGCTCGAGAGCACGCTTCCGTGCACGCCGTCTTCGATGATTTCGCTGAATCCGTTCCACGCCGTCGTAATCACCGGAAGACCTGAGGCGAGCGCTTCGAGGCATGCATTCGAGAATGGGTCGTAGAGCGTCGGCAGAATGAAGATGTCCGCCGCGCGATAAAGCGCCGCGACATCAACCACTTCGCCGAGCAGCCGAACCTGCGAATGCGCAGCGATCGTTCCGCGACCGGCGACGAGTAACTGCAGCTTCGGAATGGCGAGCTTTGCCAACCCGGCGATCGCGTAGCGCAATCCTTTCCGTTCCCAGCCGGAGCCGACGAAGAGCAGCGCGATCTGATCACTCGTTAGGCCAAGTCGACCCCTGCTCTGCGCGCGTTCTTCCGCGGTGTAGCGAAAGGATTCCAGCGGCACGCCATTCCGCACCAACTCGATGCGTTCCGACGGATAGCCGTACGC
>JALZAD010000032.1 GCA_030948555.1 Verrucomicrobiota bacterium
GCGCGCGCAGTGCATCCTGATCTTCGGAGGTAACGAAGCTGATCGCGTCACCCACTGCATGGGCACGACCAGTTCGCCCGATGCGGTGCACGTAATCTTCAGGATGCATCGGGAAGTCGTAGTTCACGACATGCGAAATTCCGTCGACGTCGATGCCGCGCGCCGCGATGTCTGTTGCGACGAGCACGCGCACCGTGCCAGCTTTGAAATCCTTTAACGCGCGCAGTCGCTGATTCTGCGAGCGGTTCGAGTGGATCGTGCCGGTCTTGATGCCGCTACCTTCCAGGCGCTTCGCGATGCGATCGGCGCCATGCTTCGTCCGGGTAAACACCAGCACCGTGTCGAACTTCGGATCGGTCAGCAGATGCTGCAGCAATGCCGGCTTCAGATGTTGCCGCACCTCATAGACGAACTGCGTCACCGTCTCAGCCGGATTCGCACGGCGGCCGATCTCGATCACCTTCGGCGCGCGCTGAAATTCATGCGTCAGCGATTCGATCTCCCGTGAGAGTGTGGCGGAGAACATTAACGTCTGTCGCTTCGTTGGGAGCGAACGCACGATCTGCCGGATCGGTGGCAGGAATCCCATGTCGAGCATCCGATCGGCTTCATCGAGCACGAGGAACTCGATCCCGTTAAAATTCACGAGACGCTGTTGCATCAGGTCGATGAGACGGCCAGGCGTGGCGACCACGAGATCGACTCCGGAGCGGAGCGCCTCGATCTGCGGGCGTTCACTGACGCCGCCGAAGATGGTCGCCATTCGCAGCGGCAAATGTTTCGCATAAGCGCGGACGTTTTCCTCGATTTGCACCACCAGCTCCCGCGTCGGCGCCACGACGAGCGCGCGCATCCCGCGACGGTTACCGTCACCGGCCGCCGCCAGCTTATTCAAGATCGGTAGCACGAAGGCGGCTGTCTTACCGGTGCCAGTTTGGGCAATGCCGATGACGTCGCGACCAGAGAGCACCTCCGGGATTGCGGCTGCCTGGATCGGCGTAGGCTCGGTGTAACCAGCTTCCTGGATGGCTTGATAGATACGGGCGTCGAGCCCTAACGAATTAAATGGCACTAGCCGTGCAACATACTCCAGTTCGGGCCGAATCTCACCTCTTACTTTCGCGCGGCCCGTGGAGCTTCAAGACCGAGGCAGGCTTAGCCACAGATTAACACAGATGTTCACAGATGTGGTTCCGCAGTAGCGGCGGGAGAAGTGTCACCGCCGACGCTGTCATCCTGAGCGAAGTCGACGGATCTCCCAGAAGCTCACCCGTCACCCAAGCCACGTAGCGCCGGATTCGAGGATCGGCGTTCGTCGAGAGTGCTGCAACGCCGAGGCAGGCTTAGCCACTGATTGACGCGGATGTTCACAGATGGGGTTCCGCAGTAGTGGCGGGAGGAGTATCACCGCTGACGCTGTCATCCTGAGCGAAGTCGAAGGATCTCCCAGAAGCTCACCCGTCACCCAAGCCAGGTAGCGCCGGATTCGAGGATCGGCATTCGTGACATCGCTGCAACGCCGAGGCAGACTTAGCCACAGATTAACACAGGTGTTCACAGATGTGGTTCCGCTGTAGCGGCGGGAGGAGTATCACCGCTGACGCCCTCATCCTGAGCGAAGTCGAATGGAGTGCGCGGGCACGGCACACTAGGTCAGGGGCGACTGCTGGTACACGGAACGCGCCTGGCGATTCCTTACGCTCGCGGACGACTGGCCGAAGGCGCCGAATTATCCAACTGGCTGAAGCACGACCTGGTCGCCCCTATACTTTACGAGATAAGAATAGGTTTGTCCGGCGCGCAAATCTAACCGGCCGGTCCATTCGTCGAAGCGCCGCCCGTTTGCCTGGACGGTAACGACATGAGAACCCGATGGGATTGAGACGTCGAAGAGGTGGCCTCTCGCGAACTCTCCGACTTCCTGGCCGTCGATCCTGACGCTGAGGGCGATGTTAATGCCCAGGGTAACCGAATGCTTCATCAAGAGGCGACTACCCGAGTCCTGCGAACTCAACGAAAAGCCCTCGCCGGCGAAGCCGTCGGTAACGGGCGCAAGAGCGATGGCGCCGATGAGGAGAAGGAGAGCGGGCGAGAGTCTCCGTTTCATTGCCCAGATTGGTTTCCGCATTGTGAGGAAATAAACCGCACGACTGCAGCAAAGCAATCGGAGTCTCAGGATGTTTCATTGCGACAAACAACTTCCGGCGGGGTGGCGAGTTTGCTGGTGAAGGTTAAACCGATTGATCCAACTGTAGCGGGCGGTGTGTCACCGCCGAACCATGCGTGGCTCGTGGCGGCTATTCGGCGCTTACAAAACGCCGCTACAGAAGAATAGTTGCTGACAGGATCGACGCTCGCAGAGCGCCGCTACAGAAGAGGGGACGCCACGGATGCATTGTCGGCGCGCTGGACATCGGCCGGCGCGCGGGCGAGGGACTACATCCATGAAAGCAACCTGGAACGGCGCCGTCCTGGCGCAGAGTGACGACACGATCGTCGTGGAAGGTAATCATTATTTCCCCGCTGCGTCGCTGAACCGCGCCTACTTCGGCGCGAGCGACAAACACACGACCTGCGGCTGGAAAGGCGAAGCGAGCTATTACGATCTCACGGTCAACGGTGAAGTGAATCAGGACGCAGCGTGGTTCTACCCGGAGCCGAAAGAAGCGGCCGATAATATCAAGGATCGCGTCGCCTTTTGGAAGGGCGTGACGGTCGAGTAGCGCGATGGCGACGAGCACTTCCCTCCAGACAGGCCCGATTCCGAACGCGCACATCGGGATTATTGGAGGCGACAATCGTCCGCAGGAGGAGCTCGCGCCCGAGCTGCGCCGCTGCTTCACCCATCTCGGAGAGAGCGGCATTTCCACCGCCCGAGATGCCCGAGATTTTCCGGCTTTGTAATGGATCAGCGCCCTGTTCGATGCGGAGAGTCCGGATCAACTGAGCGAGGAACTTCGGGATGCTAGCTCCAGCTCGTGCTCGCTGGCTTTCGGCGCCGAGCGCTCGGCTACCTTGGCCCGGCAGCGCGAGACTAACTCGTCGCGATGAGCCGAGAGAAACTCGTGCATCATAAAGCGCAGCTTCGCACACCC
>JALZAD010000045.1 GCA_030948555.1 Verrucomicrobiota bacterium
AGGTTCGCGACATTGCTGCACGCGATGAGCAGAACCGCGCCGACCGCGGCGAGCAAAGTGAAGAACGCGGGACGCAAATTGCCGGTGGAAGTTTCCGCCGCGCTGAGCAGAACCGGCGACCATGAGTTGTCCGCGTTCTCCGGGTATTTCTCGCGGTAGGAAGCCTGCAACGCCGGCAACTGCGCGTTGACCTGTTCGAATGAAACACCGGGCTTAATGCGGCCAATCGCACGCATGAAACTCACACCGCGCATCAGGCGATCCTTCGTCAGGCCGGCGAGTTGAAACGGCTTGGCGGTGAAGATCTCGGAGTTCGGCCCGAACCACGCCACGGGCATGTTCGGAATGATGCCGACAATCGTCGTGCTCACGCCGTTGAGCGTGATGGCGCGCCCGACTGCGTACGGGTCGGAGCCGAGTCGTTTCTTCCAGAAGCTCTCGGTGACGAGCGCGACATCCGCGCCCATCTCCTCGTTGGGTAGAAACGTGCGGCCGCGGATCGGCTTCACGCCTAACAAGTCAAAATAATTCGCGGTCACGTTCGCGCCGAAGAGCTGCACCGCGTCGCCGATGCCGGTGAGGATGTAGCCGTTGCCCGCATCGGCGGCGAAATTCGAGAAGACAGTCTGCGCGTCGCGATACTGCCAGAACCGCGGCACCGACATCGGGAGTTGCAGAAGATTCCGGTCTTTCGCTTCGGCCTGGATGACGACAATGCGGTTCGGGTGCTGAAATGGCAGCCCACGCAGAAAGAGATCATTCATCAGGCTGAAGATCGCGGTGTTCATCCCAATCCCGATCGCGAGCGTCAGAACGGTGAGGAAGGTGAAGCCGGGCGACTTCAGCAGTTGGCGAATGGCAAAGCGAAGATCGGTCATGGCGATGACTCGTTAGGCGCTAATGCATCGCGGTCTTCGCAGGCGCAGGGCGTAGCGAAACACTTCCGGCATTCGCGCGCAGGAGGACAGATTTGCCGCCGCCGTTCATGGCGCCGCGGAGTTCTTCGCGTTCGTTGCGCGTCGTCGTGAGCGGGAGCGAATTCGAAACCGATCCACTGCTCGCGCGCGCGTCGACATTGATCGCCGCGTCGCTCGGCACATTGAGGACAATGCTGCCGGCCGAGCTCGAGAGCTCGACGTCGCCCGGCACCGGCGAGACAAGCGAAGCGGTGATCCCGCCGCCGGATGTTTCGCCCGAAACTTTGCCGCTGATGTTCTCGAGCCGGAGATTGCCGCCGCTCGTCCGTACAAGCGTGTCGCCTTTGAAATCACGCACATCGACTGAGCCGCCGGAAGTGCGCGCATCGAGACTGCCGTTGCCGCCGTTGCCAGTGATGTTGCCGCCGCTCGTCTTCACGACCAACGGCCCTTCGCATTCCGCCACGCTGATCCCGCCGCCGCTCGTCTTCGCGTCGACCGGCCCCTGAAGTTTCGTTAGCTTCAACTTGCCGCCGCTGGTCGAGGCTTTGAGCTGGCCCTTCACTTCATCGACGGAAATGTTTCCGCCGCCGGTGCGCAGATCGAGGTTGAAGTTCTTCGGCACATGGACGGTGAACTTCGCGTCCATGTTGATGTGGCCGTGCCAGGACCAGCCGCGATTGTCGCTGCGACGCGCGCTCAAACTGACTGTGTTGCCGTCCTTGTGAATGATGATCGGCGCTTCCTCGAGGAAGCGTTTTTCCGAAGCCTCGTCGTGCATGTCGATCATGCGATGGGCATCGATCGCGACCTTGTCGCCGCTGCCCGGCGTGATCTCCACCGTGCCGAAACCGACATCGACAACGAGGTTTCCGCCGGCGCCGGCGTCGACTTGTTCGCGGACATTTTCTTCGGTCTCAGCGATCGCGAGACAACTCGTTAGGCCAAGAATAAGTGAGATGCGGAAGAGCATGGTGGTCCTTTCGATTAACGGGTTTGGGCCGCGGGTTTGCGGAACGTTGAGCGTTCCTTTGCACGGCTCGTGCCACCGCGTCCGACTAGTCGTTAGGCACTTCTGTGCAAGAACTTACCTGCTACGCATCACGCGCCTCGGATGGCGCGATGTCCCAGCGTCGGGATTTCGCTGTCCCGCTTTCGCAACGCTGCCGGACCGCACCGATTACTGCCGCGCGACGCGCCGGAAAAGAACGAGCCCGAGCCCGAGAAAAAGCACGTTCGGAATCCAGACCAGCAGCTCCGGGTGGACATTCGGATGCGAGCGCAGCGTGTCCGCCCCGATCATGAAAAGGAAGTAGACGAACGCGACGATGAAGCTGAGGAGAAAACCGATCGACGTCTCGCGACGATGCGCGGTCACTCCGAGCGGCACCGCCATGACCGCGAACGCGAGACACGACATCGGAAACGAGAACCGCTTGCTCAATTCCGTGCGGCTCGCGCTGAGCGCGCCGACATCAGACGGGCGCTTTAGTTGCTCGACCAACTCGGTGATCGACAGCGTCGAGCGACTCGGGCGTTTGCGCTCCTTGTTGTAAAGCTCTTCCAGGCTGATCGGCAGTGTTCCTTCCGCCATGTAGATGCCGTCCTTCATCTTGCGCAGATCGAAGGGATCGTGCTCGTCGCGCTGCTGGTAACGCGCGTTGTAGAGATGCATGAGGATGCGCTGGTTCGGCAGATCGGCCTCGAGCGTGCCGGTGCGCGCGTGCGTCACGCGGATCGGGATGTAGTTATCGTCCATCTCGAAAACGAGAATGTTCTCGAGGTGATTTCCCTCTTTTTTCCCGACGTAAATCTTTCGCCCGGGAAACTGGTCGATCACCTGATCACTACCGAAAAGCGCCATCGGATTGTGCGTCGCCATGTCGAAGATGGTGCTCTTCATCCGCTGTTGCGCGGCCGGCGCGACGACCGCGTGCAGCCAAAGACAAACGCCGGTGCAACCCAGCGCGACGACTGCAATCGAAGCGCTGATGCGCGTGATGCTGACGCCGTTCGCGCGCAACGCGACGAGCTCATTGTCCGCTGAAAGCCGGCCGAACGTGAGCAGCACCGCAGTGAGCAATCCCCACGGGATGGTGAAGATGAGCGAGAACGGCAGGACGTAGGCGATGAAGGTGACGAGGTATTCCGGCGGCACGTCGTGATTGACGAGCAGCGGGAGGAGGCGCCGGAAGATGTTGCCCACGACGAGGACGAGGCTGAGCACGGAGACGGCAAACACGAGGTTGCCGAGCAGCTCACGGCCCGTCGCACGATCGATCAACTTCATCGGCGGAACGGTTAAGGCCGATGTTGATGGGCGACAACTCGCGCGACCACGCAACGTCTCGCCGTTCGACCGATAAAACCGCGCCTAACCCTTCTTTGCCTTCCGCGGCGGCGTCGCGGTAGCGGTCGGGATCGGACTCGCCGTCGCAATTGGCGCGACTGTCGGCGCGGGCGTCGGCGCCTGCGGCTGCCACGTCCAATTCAAATCATCGATCACCCAAAACGCGCCGGGATGAGAAATGTGCACTTCGAAATATCCGGGGCCGTTCGGATAGTCGAACTGCGCAACGAACACGCCCTGCGGCTCGAAGAATTCACTCGTGAAGAGCACTTCGCTTTTCGTGAAGTGCCACTCGGGATTCGGCGTGCCGGCGGCGCGGATGAACTCGAGCAGACGCGCCCGCCACGAAGGCGGATACGTCATCTGCGCTTTCTGCGTCATGTTGGAGTCGATGAAGCGCTGATCGCGCTGCAGTACGATGCGGTGGACGGCTTCGGTCGCGAAGGCGCGGGCCTCGGCGTCACGCGCGTCGCGGTTCTTTTTCATGAACCAATAACCGCCGCCGATCACGGCGATGACGATGAGCAGCAGGAGGATGACTTGCCCGCTTTCGGCTTTGCGCAATGACGCGAGGCGCGCTGGCGAAGGCATGGCGCAATTGGACAGGACTCCGCGCCAGCGGCGCAAGCGTATTTTGCGCTGCGCTAGAACATCCGCGCGATGCCGACCACGCCGCCGATCGCGTTGATTCCCACATTGCGATCCGCGGTGCCGGCATTCGAAACGTGCTGCACGAAAGCCTCGGCATCGAACGACCAGCGCGGACTGAAGAAGTAATGCAGACCGGCCGCCGCGCGGAGGTCAGCTTCGTAGGTGCTGCCGATCGTGCCCTGGCGGGGGTCGTCGGCAATGTCTGAAATGAAAACCCCGGCACCGAACTGCGCGTAAGGCACGATGCGCGCGTTGGGTTGAACGAAGTTGTAGCGAATGAACACATCCGTGGTGCCGAACTTTTCGCCCGGCCCGCGCGCAATCATGCCGCCGGTGAACGCGCCCAAGACTTCGAAATTGCCGCGTAGCCACCCGCTGCCGCGCGGCGAGTTGAGCATCCAGCCGAGGCGCAGCTCGCTATCGACGAAGGTGTAGGAAATCTGGTGCGGCCCGAAGAAGATCGGCGAACCGATCACACCGGCGACAAGCTGCAGTTCCATTCTGCCGCCGGAAAACGGCGCGTCGGACGCTTCGCGATACGAGCCCGCGGCTCCGGGTTCACCCCCGAGCGCGGTGGAAACAGAAAGAATGCAGGCAAAAAGGCAGGTCAGCTTCATCCGGCTGTTGAGCTAGTCGACG
>JALZAD010000058.1 GCA_030948555.1 Verrucomicrobiota bacterium
CCGCGGCGCGCCGTAACGGGGTGATCGTGCGCCATGCGTGCGCGCTCGAAAGATTGAAGGTGTCCTCCGCCCACCGCTTTAAGGCAGAGATCGTCGCCGGCTTTCCGACCAGACAGAGATTGAGTTCATTGTCCCCGACCGGCGCCTGTCCGGAGTAGCCCTCGGGCAGAAACTGCAGCACGACGCGTTCGCCGAAATCAGCGGGAAGCGGCAGATGCGTTTGCAACCCGACGCGCTCCTTCTCAATCCGCGGCAGCAACCCAAGCAGACGCGCTACGGTCGAGTTGCGTCCGTCGGCGGCGACGACAAAACGCGCGCGAATCGTCTCACCGGCGGTGACCTTCCACTCGTTAGGCGCAGCAGTAATCGCCGTCAAGGTGACGCCGTCGCGCACCTCCGCGCCTGCCTCCGCGGCGCGCTGCATCAGCAGTTCATCAAAGAGACTGCGCTTCACCGCGATCTCTGCGTTCTCCGGCAAGGCCACGCTGATCGTCCGTCCGCCGATCGCGATGAAGTCGACCTTGCGCAGTTTGCCGTGCGGTAGTTCGCGCACCGCGTCGCCGACGCCGAGGCGCTCCAGCAGTGGCGTGCACGAGGGGTTCAGGCAATCGCCGCACACCTTTTCGCGCGGAAATTTCTCCCGCTCGAGCAGCACGGTGCGCAGTCCGGAACGCGCGCAGAAAGTGGCGCAGGAAGCACCGGCCGGCCCGCTGCCCACGATCGCGACATCAAACATCATTGCAGTCTGGCACGATGCGGCCTGACTTACATTTGGTCATCCCGAGCGAAGTCGAGGAACCTCGTGGCGATGTCGGGGATACGGCGACGGGGTCCCTCGACTTCGCTCGGGATGACGGCGAATTTGCATGCTGATGGCGAACCCGCCGAAAGAGAAACCTGACCTGACAAAGCGGGTGCACGAAGTGCCGCACAAGCCCGGCGTGTACTTGATGCGCGATCGCTTCAATCGCGTGATCTACGTCGGCAAAGCGCGCGATCTGCGGAAGCGCGTTGGCTCGTATTTCATGCCGTCGAAGCTCGCGCAGGCGGACTTGAAGACGAAGGCGATGCTCGCTGCGGTGTGGGATTTCGAGACGCACACCGTGCAGAGCGAAGCGGAGTCGCTCTTGCTCGAGGGCAAGTTGATCAAGGAGTTTCGCCCGCGTTACAACATCTCGTTTCGCGACGATAAGCGCTTCCTGCTCGTGAAGGTGGATCCGACGGAGGAGTGGCCGCGCTTTCGCCTCGCGCGATTCAAAAAAGACGACGGCGCGCGTTACTTCGGTCCATATGCGCACGCCGGCGCGTTGCGCCAAACGCTGAACTTCATGCGCAAGAAATTCGGCGTGCTGACCTTTGGCCGCGGGGCGCCGAGCGAACGCGAGCTGAAGTCATCGACCTATCAGGTGCCGGTGCGATTGAGCGAAACCACGGCGGAACAATATCGCGAACGCGTGGCGCAGGCCTCGGAGTTTCTCGAAGGACACTCGCGCGAAATGATTCAGCTGCTCGAAGATGAGATGCGCAAAGCGGCGGAGAAGCTCGACTTCGAGAAAGCCGCCGAGTTGCGGAACATGGTGGAAGACTTGCGCCGCACGACGCGGACGACGCGGCGTTTCACGCGTCACAGTCTGCCGAGCACGATCAATCCGGAGAAGGATGTCGAAGCGTTGCGCGATGCCTTGCAGCTGCCGCGGCAACCGAACGTGATGGAGTGCTTCGACATTTCGAACATCTCCACCACGCACGTGGTTGCTTCGATGGTGTGCTTCCGCAACGGCGTGCCGGATAAGGACAACTATCGGCGTTACCGCATCCGCACCGTGCAGGGGCAGGATGATTTCGCGAGCATGGCAGAAGTCGTTAGGCGGCGATACGCGCGCGTGCTGCTGGAGAATCGCGATGCGAACCCGGACGCGGCGGAGTTCTCGCAGGAGGATCCGGCGGAAGCGCTCGAGCGCATTAATCGCAGTCATCCCGAGCGGAGCGAAAGCGAAGTCGAGGGGCCCCGTGAAGCTACGCTCGTTTCGGC
>JALZAD010000081.1 GCA_030948555.1 Verrucomicrobiota bacterium
GCGGCGCACCGCCGGAGTCTCTTTCCACGCATCATCTCATCAGACGCGCATCCAGCAGCTCCAAGCGTGGATGCCGAAAGCGCTTGAAGAATATCATCGGGCCACTGGTCGTTAGGCACTGCGGAAAGGTGGACGAAGCGCAACCCACATGGCACCGGCGACCGCGCCGCGGAGCGGCTGGCTCATGGCCGTTCGCGTGATTCTCTGGATCACTGCGCTCGGCTTTTGCGCGATTGCGCTGGCCCTTTTTCTCGAGCCGGGCGGCGATCCGTTGGGGCGCGGCATCTCGCGTGCGGTCGGCACAATCGTCGCGCTCATCGGCTTCGCCGCGGTCGCAGCGTTGCTGATCGCCATCCGTATCCCCGCGGTGCTTTACCTTGCGGCAGCGATTGTCGCATTGCCGCTCATTGCCATCGCCTGCTTCGCTGTCGCGCGAGTCCGGGATGACGCGCGCTACAAGGTGGAGGCGGCCGATCGCGAGAGCGGCAAAACGGACTTCAAGAATCCGCCCGCTTTACTCGCCGCTGCGCAAGCGGTCGCGAACAATGATCTAGAAGCGATCCGCGCTGCCGGGTGCAACGTGCCTGATCTCAACGCGCCGAGGGAAAGACGCTGCTCTTTTTCGCGGTTGATCGTGCGGTCGAGCGACCGGACTGCACGCCGGCCGTGCAGGCTTTGCTCTCGTTAGGAGTCGATCCCAATTACAACAACGGGAGCGTCAACTCCTATGCGTTGTGGCGCGCAATCAGCCGGCCTGTTGACCTGCTTCGCGTGATGCTCGATGCCGGCCGCGATCCGAATGGCCGCGATTTCCGCGGCAACCCCCTCGTGTTTTGGAATTGGGAATTACGCTTCAACGAGGACGATCGTCCCGCGCGTTTACGTCTCCTGCTCGAGCGCGGCGCGGACGTGAATTCCAGTTCGAGATTGCTCTGGGCGAGGGCGGAGGTGGCGCAGATGACGGCGAAGGAGAGAGCAAGGCCTTTGGTTTCATGCGTCGCGTCTAGCGAATCGGCTCGCGCGTTGACGAGCCGAAAGCGCGCTACTTCCCGAGCGCGGCGCGCATCTGCGCAAAGCGGCTCTTGCCCGTATCGACCGCGACTGGCTGGCTGAGGAGCTTCTTCAAGTTCACGCGCTCGATGAACTCGGGCGCGAGCTCGTTGATAAACGAGCTCGGATAACACGCGGCCGCGCTGCCGTACTTCATCCGGTCACGGCAATAGGTGAGCGTGAGGGTGCGGCGCGCGCGAGTAATCCCGACATAAAACAACCGTCGCTCTTCATCGACGGTGCCTTCGGTCTTCGAACGATCGTGCGGCAGCACGCCTTCCTCGAGACCAACGAGATAGACGTGACGAAACTCGAGGCCTTTCGCCGCGTGCATCGTAATGAGCGTGACGCCTTTCTTCTTCTCGATGTCGTCTTCTTTTTCCTCTTCGCGCTCCTGGTCGAGCGTCACCTCATCAAGAAAACCGCGCAGCCCTTTGGTTGAGCGTTTCGCGAAATCGCCGAGGTCACGCACGATGTCGCGGATGTTCCCTTCACGCGCGTCTGCTTCCTCGATGGACTTGCAACTGCGCCGCAGTTCTTCGCTGTACTTCACCTCGGCGATGAGCTGACTCACGATCGCGGCGGGATCGGAGAGCGGCTCCAGGATCTTGGTTTCGTAGCCGTGAATCAGCTCGACGAAGGTGTTGATGCTCGTCGCGGTGCGCGTCGTCGCGAGATCGAGAAACTCCTTCGACTGCAACGCAGTCCACAAGCTGCACTTCCCCTGCACGCTTTCGTGCAACGCACGTTCCACTGTCGTCGCGCTGATGCCGCGCGCCGGCGTGTTGATGATGCGGAGCAGATTCGCGTCGTCGTCCGGGTTCACGAGCACGCTCATGTAGGCGAGCACGTCCTTCACTTCGCGACGATCGAAGAAGCTTTTCCCGCCGACGATCCGGTAGGGGATCTGGAGCCGGCGGAGGTTTTCCTCGAGCGCACGCGACTGCGCGTTCATCCGGAAGAGAACCGCGAAACCTTCCCAGGTCTCTTCACTGTCCAGCTGGCGGCGCTGGATTTCCTCGGCGACAAACTGCGCTTCTTCTCGGTCGTTAGGCGCTTCGACGATGCGCACTTTCTCGCCATCACCGCGCGCGCTCCAGAGATGCTTCGGCCGTCGCCGCGGGTTGTTTTTAATCAGGGAATTGGCCGCGCCCAGAATCGAATTCGTGCTGCGGTAATTCTGCTCGAGCCGCACCACTTTCGGGTTCGGGAAGTGATGCTCGAACTCGAGAATGTTCGACACTTCGGCGCCGCGCCAGGCGTAGATCGATTGATCGTCATCGCCCACGACGGCGACGTTGCGCTTCTCGTCCGCGAGCAAAGTGACGAGCTCGAGCTGCAGCTTATTGGTGTCCTGGAACTCATCGATCATGAGGTAGCGGAACTTTTCCCGCCAGCGCTCGCGCACTTCGGGGTGCTCGTTGAGCAGCTTCACCGTGAGCAGCAAGAGGTCGTCGAAGTCGACTGCGTTCGCGGTCTTCATCTCGTTCGCGTAACGGGCGAAGACGGCGCCGACCAGCGTCTCTTCATCGGTGGGCGGCGCCCAGCCGTTGTTCTTCGCTTTGCTGATCGACGCCTTCGCGACGTTCGGGTCGAGCTTCTCGTCGCGCGCCGCGGTGCGAGTGATGATCTTCTTGATCAGGCCGAGCTGATCGCCTTCGTCGTAGATGCTGAAGTTATTTTTGTAACCGAGCCGATCGATGCCCGCGCGCAGGATGCGCAGGCAAAGCGCATGGAAGGTCGACATCGTGACCTTCTTCGCCGCGGCCGGTTCAACCAGCCGGGCAAGACGATCGCGCATTTCGCTCGCCGCTTTGTTCGTGAAGGTGACGGCCAGGATGTTTGACGGATCAACGCCGAGCTCGACGAGGTAGGCCACGCGCATGGTGATGACGCGCGTCTTGCCCGTGCCGGCGCCGGCGAGAATGAGCAGCGGACCTTCCGTGCTCGTGACGGCGCTGCGTTGTGCGTCGTTGAGATCGGAGAGACGGAGGCGCGACATCGGCCGCGTAATTTGTCCCGAAAAATCCGAAGCGCGAGCGCGGCTGTGCGCGCCTGCTACTCCAAGGCGCCGCCGTGTTCCGCGCGCAACGCACGCACTTCCGCTTCGAGTGCTTCCAGGCGCCGCCGGTCGGATTCGATCGCTTCGACGAGGCCGTTAAACGCGGCGTGCAGGTTGTGATCGCGCTGATCGGTAAACGAGATCGCCAGTTCTGCGGTCGCGTGTCGGACGAATGCGAGATCGCCTTCTTTGGAAAGCATCGTGTTCACCTACGCAAAAGTGCGGGCAGCGACAAGTGCTGATTCACGACGGGCGTGGCGAGATGCGCGCGCACGGGAGCGTGCGTATATTGCGGCCATGAAGAGGACGCTGATTATCTCACTCGTCGCCGCGGCGGGAATGTCGTTTCTGGCTGGCTGCACCACCACGACGACCACGGCCCAAAACGATCCTACCAAGCCGGTCTACACGACCGAGAAGAAGGTCTATCCGAAAGAAGAGCTCGATAAGCGCGGGCGTCAGACACCGGGCGAAGACCTCGCTGCTCAGGATCCTGAGATCACTTACACGGGCCGGCACTAGCCAGCGCGAAGTCGCAGCCACGTTACCCGCGCTGCGATGATGAACATCGCGCCTCGCGGCCGCTGGTTCACTCGCCAGCGGCGGCGGCGATTGTTTTTATCTCCCCATGACTACGCCCGCAGAAAATCCAGCACGGCCGCTCGTGTTCATTTTGAACGGGCCGAATCTGGACTTGTTAGGCGACCGCCAACCTGAAATCTACGGGCGCGAGACACTCGAAGAGCTGCAGGCAAACTGCGAGCGGCGCGCGGAGGAGCTTGGGCTGCGCATCGAGTTTCGACAGACGAACAGCGAAGGCACGCTGGTCGATCACATTCACGATGCGCGCGCGGCGGCGCGGGCGATCATCATCAATCCAGCGGCCTACGCGCACACCTCGATCGCAGTGCTCGATGCGCTACTCGCTTGTGAAATGCCGATCATGGAGGTGCACATCAGCAACCCTGCGACGCGCGAAGACTTCCGGCACATCGACTACACGGCACGCGCTGCGACGGGCGTAATCAACGGCTGCGGCACGAACGGATATCTGCTCGCATTGCAGCAGGTGGCGACGCTCCTGAAGGGATGACCGCCGGCGGAACCGAGCTGCACGAGCTCCTCGCAAAGCTGTTCCACGCGCACCCGTAACACGGGGTGAACGCAGGCGCTGAATCGCCGGAAGTGGTAAATGCCTACATCGAAATCGTGCCGACGGGCGCGGTGAAGTACGAGCTTGATAAAGCATCGGGTCATCTGCGTGTTGATCGGCCGCAGCGTTTCTCGAGCATGTGCCCCGCGCCGTACGGATTCATCCCGCAAACGTTCTGCGGGCCTTCTGTCGCGGCTCTTTCGGAAGCTGGAGCGCTTCCGGCGGTCCGATCTAGGCGTAATGAATCACTGAAGTACGAGCGATTTAGCGCATCGCTGCCGTTCGTGATCGGAAACAAGCGCGCCCGTGAAGATTCGAACTTCAAACCTTCTGATCCGTAGTCAGATGCTCTATCCAGTTGAGCTACGGGCGCTGAAGAGCCGCTAATGTGCGGAGAAAGGGGAGGGCGTCAAATATCGCGCGGTGATTCGAGCAGCGGCAAACGGAACGCGTTTCGGCCGCGAAAATCGGGTCAGATTTCGGTCCGGATTCGAGCGATGGAAAAACCTGCGCAAAGCCGATTGCAAAGCGAGTTGAGGATGTTACTCGTTCGGCGCTATGGCGGAGCTCATCAAGGCAGATCAACTCAAAGAGCGGCTCAAAAAGATCCCGGAATGGGAGCTCGAGAAGAAGCACATCGAGCGGACTTTTGAGTTCGATGACTTCACCGAGGCAGTCGATTTTGTGAATGGCGTGGCGGAGGTTTCCGAGGACGAGGAACACCATCCCGACATCGACATCCGTTATAACAAGGTGCGGCTCGTTCTGACCACGCACACCAAGGGCGGCTTGACCGATCTCGACTTCGCGCTCGCAGAACGCATCGACACTCTCTCGGAGTAAACGCCGGTGAGCGGTGACCTCCGCGGAGACGCGCCGCAGCCGAGTCGCGCGCGCGTGATCGTGGCGGCGCTCGTGGTCGCGCTCATCGTTCTCGCGGTCTGGGCGTTTATCGAATACCGCAGTCAACCGCCGCCGCCGCCCAACCCGGTGCGCGGCGTGTCCGCCAAGCCGTAGATCAAACGTAGGTCGGTTGCGGCTTCTTCTCGAAGCCGAGCGCGTCGGGGAGCGAGCGGCCTTCATCGACGTCGATGAACTCGAACATCGTGCGGATCTCGGAGCGACCCGCCATGCCGGCTTCTTTCTTCCGGCGCATGAGCGTCGGACTGGTCTCGTCGTTCCAGCCGACTTTGCGCATGTACTCGTTCCAAACATGGATCTCATCCGGCTCGGGACGGCGTCCGTTGGTGAAGCACCACAGCAAAATGTCTTCGTCGCCGCCGCCGTGGAGAACGCGTTGCACGAGCGCGGTGTATTCGACGCGCAGAAAACGCGCGCAGCGAGCGTCGAAGCCTTTGCCGAGGTTCGGCTCGTAATCCGCAGGCAGAACACCGGCGGCGTGCGCTTTGATCTTATCGATCATGCGCCCGAAGTAGACGATGCCGCCGACCTTCGCCGCCGGACTGCGAACCGGTAAGTTGCTCATGAGCAATAACAGCTTGAAGCAAAGTTATTCACAACTTTCAAGCTTTCGTTAGGCGAACGTTGCGAATCGATTGCGGCTTGTCGCGTTGCGACGCGTGACGGATCGTTTCGCCGGATGGATCGGATCGCCGGCTTGGAGACGGAGTATGGCTGCCTCGTCACGGGTGGAACGACGACGAGCGGCGGCGATGCGTGGCCGGTAAAGGTGAAGAATCATCTCTTCGCGAACGTGAAAGCAGGTGTGATCGACCTGCATTATCGCGACTACGAAGAGCCGCCGGGCAACGGCGGATTCCTGCTCAACGGCGGCCGCGTTTACCTCGACATGGGGCACATCGAATACGCTTCGCCGGAGTGTCTGACGCTGCGTGACGTGGTCGCTTACGATCTCGCGGGCGACGAACTTTTGCGCACCAGTCTCGATGCGCTCGGCGCTTCAGAGCGCGTCTCGTTCATCAAAAATAATATCGATCATCACACCGGCGCGACCTTCGGTTGTCATGAGAACTACCTCATGAGACGCGAGGCGCAGTTCACTCCGCCCGTGCTCGGAACGTTGCTTGCGTTTCTCGCCACGCGTCAGATTTACACGGGCGCTGGTCGGGTGGGGCAGGCGAACCCGCTCGCCTTCGACTTCGAGATTCCAGCGTCCGAAGCGCGCGTCGATTTCCAGATCAGCCAACGGGCGGATCACATCGTGAACGACATCTACCAGTGGGTGCAGTTCAATCGCGCGATCATCAACGCGCGCGACGAGCCACTGGCGGATTACCGGAAGTATCGTCGGCTGCACCTGCTGATTGGCGACTCGAACATGAGCCCATTCGCGACTGCGCTGAAGATCGGCACGACGGCGTGCCTGCTGACATTGCTCGAGCAAAACCGCCTAACGAAAGATCTCAGCCTGCAGGATGCGGTGCAGAGCACGCGCGAAATTTCGCGGGATCCGACCCATGCCTGGATTGTGCGGCTGGAGAATGGGAAGACGATCGGCAGTCTCGATCTACAGTGGGAATTCCAACAGCTTGCCGAGCGACATCTTGGCGGCAGCGACGAGGAAACGGACTGGCTGATCGAGAGCTGGAGCTACACGCTGGACGCGCTCGCGAACAAGCCCGAGGCGTTGATCGGCGGCGTTGATTGGGTGACGAAAAAATGGCTGCTCGAAGCCTTCATCGAATCGGAAAACTTGAGCTGGGATGATCCCTGGCTGCAAAGCCTCGACCTCGAATATCACAACATCCATCCCGAAAAGGGG
>JALZAD010000100.1 GCA_030948555.1 Verrucomicrobiota bacterium
CCCAGAAGGCGACGAGCGCGCCCGCCACGACAACGAAGAGGAACAAAAAGCTGACCGCACGCAGGACGCCGAGCCGTTGTTTGCCCTGCTGCCAGCCCGCGCGTTTTTGCATGAGCTCGAGCTCGAGCAACCTCGCGAGCGCGTCGGGATCGGAAGGTTCGTTTGGCGGTTTTGAATTGCCGTGGTCCATCAGGCGCCCCTACCTAGTTCACTACACGCATGGGCTCCGCAACCACTCCGCGCAACGATCGCCGGCTGATCGCGTACGCCGGGCCAATGCTCCTCTTCGTCGGCTCGCTTGGTCTCGTTCGCCTCTTCGGGCTCGGCGGCAGCGAGGCCTTCTGGCTCCGGCACCCGGAGTTCTGGATCTACCCCGTGCAAACGCTTGCCTGCGCCGGAATGCTGATCTGGTTCCGGCGCGAGTACGAGTTCCACCGCCTCCGGCAAATCGCGTTCGTGATTGCGGTCGGCGTGATTGTTTTCGTCCTCTGGATTGCTCCGCAAATGTTCTTCGGTCGGGCCGCGCGAATCGATGGGTTCAACCCGGATCTGCTCGCGGCGAATCCTGGTGTCTACTGGCTCACGCTCCTGATGCGTTTCCTGCGGCTCGTCGTTGTTGTGCCGCTGGTCGAGGAGATTTTCTGGCGCGGCTTGCTCCTCCGCTACTTCATCGATGAACGGTTCGAGCGGGTTCCCTTCGGCGCCTTCTCCTGGCTCTCCTTCGGGGTCGTGACGGTGGGTTTTACCTTCTCCCACTTGAGCGCCGACTGGATCGCAGCCTTCATCACCGGCGCTCTCTACAACGCGGTCGCATATCGCACAAAAAGCCTCACCTCATGCGTCCTCGTCCACGCGATCACGAACCTGCTCCTCGGCCTCTGGATCATACAGACGAAGCAGTGGGGCTTCTGGTAAACCGCGCGGCCGCCGGTGGCACCGCACGTGCTTAAAATAAAGGGCAATGCAGGCGACATTTTTCCAGAAGGTGATCCTTTGCGCGATCGCCGGTTTCTTCGCCGCGTCGCTCTTTGAGTGGGGCCAAATGTTCGTCAGCGGCGCGGACGACGCGCTCAACGGCGGCTACAAAAACCGCACCTCGGACGCGCAGACCGTCGTCTCGCATCGTTAGGCGAAACTTGCCCGCTGCCGCTCCACGCATAACCTGCGTGGCGGCATGAAAGTCGGCCTTGCTCAGATCAATTCGACGGTCGGCGATCTCACCGGCAACTTCCAGAAAATCGCCGCCGCCTATCAGCGACTGACAGCAGCTGGCGCGGAGCTTGTCATCACGCCGGAGCTCGCGATTACCGGCTATCCGCCGCAGGACCTTATCTTCAAGTCGCGGTTCGTACGCGACAACCTCGACATCCTCGCGCGGCTGCATGCACTCGTCGGCGGAGCGCCGCTGATCGTCGGCTTTATCGAGAAAAATACTGGCCGCGGTAAGCCGTTTCACAACGCAGCCGCGGTGCTCGAGCGCGACCGTCCGGTGCGGACAACCTACAAAGCGCTTCTCCCGACCTACGACGTCTTCGACGAAGATCGCTACTTCGAGCCGCGTTGCGAGTTCGAGCCGATCGAGATCCGCGGCTGCAAAATCGGCGTCACGATTTGCGAAGACATCTGGACGGAAGAGTTCCTCGGCCGCTCCTATTACGACGCGCAACCGGTTCGTTCGTTAGTCGAAAAAGGCGCTGATTTGATCGTCAATCTGAGCGCGTCGCCGTTCAGTCTCGGGAAGCCGGCGATGCGTCGCGATTTGGTCGCTGGTCTGGCCCATAAGCACGGTCGTCCGATCTGCTACTGCAATTGCGCGGGCGGAAATGACCAGCTCGTTTTCGATGGGAACTCCATCGCGGTGAATGGCGCGGGCGAGTTGATCGCGCAGCTGCCTGGATTCACCGAAGCGGAAGCGATCGTCGACACGAACTCGACTGACGTCGTTCCGTCGCTCAAGCGCGAGTCTGCGGCGGATCTTTACGACGCGCTGACGTTGGGCGTGAGCGATTACATGAGGAAGTGCGACTTTAAGTCCGCGGTGCTGGGATTGAGCGGCGGGATCGACTCCGCGGTCGTCGCAGCGATCGCGGTCAACGCGCTGGGTCCCGACAAAGTCACCGGGGTTTCCATGCCGAGCCCGTACTCGTCGCAGGGCAGCATCGATGATGCGGTCGCGCTGGCGAAGAACCTCGGAATGCAATGCCTGCACGTTCCGATCGGCGACGCGTTCGGCTGCTTCAAGGCGCTGTTCAAAGAGATCTTCGAAGGCCTGCCGGAAGACACGACCGAGGAAAACATGCAGGCCCGCTTGCGCGGCATGACGCTGATGTCGCTCTCGAACAAGTTCAATCACATCCTCCTCACCACCGGCAACAAGAGTGAGCTCGCCGTCGGTTATTGCACCCTTTACGGCGACATGGCGGGCGGCCTCGCGGTGATCAGCGACGTGCCGAAGACTCACGTCTACGATCTGGCGCGTTGGATGAACCGCGAGCGCGAGGTCA
>JALZAD010000116.1 GCA_030948555.1 Verrucomicrobiota bacterium
CAGCAGATTCAAGCCTTGCTTCAGCAAGCTCCAACCTTCGCGCAGATCTGTCGGCGGTTTCGCTTTCAGGATGAGCTGAATCTCCTGAGCGAGATCGGCGACGTTCTCGAGCTTCAACGCCATCGCCATGCGGCGCGTCGAACCCATGGTATTGATCGCCACCGGGAACGTCGATTCGCGCCCGTCGACGATCGGCCGCTCGAAGAGCAACGCCTTGCCGCCGCCGGGCGACTTCATCTCGCGGTTCGCCCATTCCGCGATGAGCAGATCGGTCTCGACCGGCTCGCGAACGCGCTTCAGCTCGCCCGCTTTGTCGAGCGCTTCGACAAACTGGCGGAACGACGAATAAGCCACGCGTGCCCGCTTAGAAGAAACGGGGAGCCGGCAGGAACTGCCATCCTATCGCGCGGCGGCCTTGAAAGGAGACGGTGCGTTCCGGGTAACGAACGATGTTCGCGTGGTTGTAGAAGTAGGGATCGAAGAACGGATCGTAGAGGTAAGGGCCGCGATGAAAGCGATGCCGTCCATATCCGCCGCCGCCGAAGAAGCCGTAGCCGAGCCCATAGCCGTAGCCTTGTCCGTAGTAGAACGGCCCGGGGTAATCTCCCGCCGCCGTCGCATCGTAGACCCACGTCTCAACGATGCTTCCGCGGTAGCGTCCCGGGATGCGTTGGCTCGGCGGACCCCACGCGATGTAGACCGCATCCTGCGACATGCCTTCGCGAATCTTGCCTTGCTGCACGAGCGCCTGGTCGGTGGGCGACATGCTGCGGAACGCCTCCTGGCGTTCTGAAATCCGGGTATCGATGGTGGTGCAACCCGCGACGAAGAAAGTGAAACAAACCGCGCAGGCGATCAGCGCCTGTTGAATGATGCGACGCGTCATGGCGGCAACGCTACCACCCGAGGAAGAAGGGTCAATGTGAGTCACCTTGATTGAACCCGCCACGGTCCCTAGAGTTGCGTGGAATGGAAGATCGATACGGCCACCGCATCTCGTATTTGCGCGTCTCGATCACCGACCGCTGCAACGAGCGTTGCACCTACTGCATGCCGCAGGAATTGCAGGAATGGCTGCCGCGTGCAGGCATCCTGAGCTACGAGGAAACGCTGCGTCTCATCCGCATCGCCGCGCGTTTGGGGGTCAAGAAAGTGCGCGTCACCGGCGGCGAACCGCTGACCCGCCGCGATGTGGTTTCGTTCTGCCGCGAGCTCGCGCAGATCGACGGCATCGATGACATCGGGCTTTCGACCAACGGAACGTTGCTCGGGCGTGAAGTAGAGCCGGGTGTGACGATGGCGCGTGCTCTGCGCAGCGCGGGAGTTCGCACGATCAACGTCTCGCTCGATACGCTCGACCGCACGAATTACCGCCTAACGACTGGTCGCGATTTCCTTCCGGAAGCGCTCGCTGGAATCGACGCCGCGATCACGGCCGGCTTCGAGTTAATCAAGCTGAACTCCGTGCTCATGCGCGGGCGGAACGACGATCAGCTGCATTCGTTAGTCGATTATGCGGCTGAGCGGAATCTGCTCCTGCGTTTCATCGAGCTGATGCCGGTGAGCACCACCGAAGTCCTGACCGAGCAGAATTTTTTCCCGATCGCGACCGCGCGCCGCCAGCTCGAAGCGCGCTACGGCTCGCTTGTTCCGGAGCCGCAATTCCGCACCAACGGGCCCGCGACCTACTACCAGATTCCCGGGCGCGATCAGCGCATCGGTTTCATCGGCGCGATGACGAACCTGCATTTCTGCGAGAGCTGCAACAAACTCCGCCTGACCTGCGACGGGAAGCTGCGCCCGTGCCTCGGCAGCTATCTGGAGTTCGACATCCTGCAGCCGCTGCGCGCCGGCGCGAGCGACGCCGAACTGGAGCGCTTCTTCCTCAACGTGGTCGAGCGCAAGCCGGAGCAGCACGACTTTCGCACCACCTACCAGCCCGGACGAAAGATGGTCGCGATCGGCGGCTAACGAATGGCGCAACTTTCCCACGTCGGCGAAGACGGCAGCGCGCGGATGGTCGACGTCTCGGCCAAGCCGGTCGTCATGCGCGAAGCGACGGCGATCGGTCGAATCACGCTCAACCCGGAGACCCGCGCGCTCGTTTCCGAGAACAAGATCGCGAAGGGGAATGTCTTCGCGACGGCCCGCATCGCCGGGATTCAAGCGGCGAAGCAAACGTCCCAACTGATCCCGCTTTGCCATGGCTTGAACCTGAGCCACCTCGATCTCGACCTCTCGTTAGGCGATGATGGCGTCGAGGTGAAATGCACCGCACGAACAGCGGCGCAGACCGGCGTGGAAATGGAAGCCCTGACTGGCGTCTCCGTGGCCTTGCTCACGATTTACGACATGTGCAAAGCGGTGGACAAGGAAATGGAGATCACCGGGGTGCGCCTCCTCAGCAAGACGAAACGCCCGCTATGATGGGCGCCGTCACAAGCGGTCATCCTGAGCCCGCGAAGGCGGCGCAGGACCTCGCACAGGGTGCTTGGAATATCGTCTGGTCGCCGATGCCCCAAGCACTCTGTGGGAGATCCTTCGGCGCGCTGCGCCAGCCTCAGGATGACAGCGCTTTGCATTCGTCTCGTTAGGCCAATGCAGATCACGGTCGGCATCATCACCATTTCTGATCGCGCATCCGCCGGCGAGTACGACGATCTCGGCGGGCCTGCCTTGAAGGAACAGGCGCAACAGCATGGCTGGTCGGTGCAGAGCGAAGCGATCATTCCCGATGAGCTGAAGCGCATCCAGGAAACGATCCGCGCCTTCAGCGCACAAGGTTGCGGGTTGATCCTGACCACAGGCGGAACAGGCATCGCGCACCGCGACGTCACGCCGGAAGCGATCCGCGCAATCATGCGCGTGGAGCTGCCGGGCTTCGGCGAAGCGATGCGCATGGAGTCGCTCAAGATCACGCCGAATGCGATCCTTTCGCGCAGCCTCGCGGCGGTGGTCGATCAGTCGTTAGTCATCGCGCTTCCGGGCAAACCGAGTGGCGCGGTCGAATGTCTCGGATTTGTGCTCGGCGCCATTCCGCATGCCGTTGCGCTAGCGCAACGCGTGCCGACCTCTTGTTGAGGGCTTCCTGCACTTTGGGCAATGAGCTTTGAGTCCGAGAACCCGACGCCCGCGTCGTAGCAACGGCGTCGCCAGAGCTCGCCTGCGGCGCAGCCCAGTGAGGCGGCGGTTTCGAGTCGCGGCCGATCCCTGTCGTGTCGATCCTCAGGGCGCACTATGCGCGGAAGTGCTTGAGAGATCCTCCGCCAATGCTCGGCGGGGCTTTGCCGCCATTCCGTA
>JALZAD010000126.1 GCA_030948555.1 Verrucomicrobiota bacterium
CGCGAGAATCAACTCCTCAGCGACTTTCACCGAATCGCGCGCGTAGCTTTCGCCGCGCATTTCCGGCGGAACGTAGCTCGCGTCATCGTGTTCGCCGTGGCCGGCAAGACGCAGCACGTTTGCGACGACCATCTGCGGCGGTCCGCCGGCTCGCGCTCGTTCGACTGCGCCGCCAATCACCTCGAGACACGCAGTCAGATCCGTTCCGTCGACAGTGTGACCGTCGTATCCGTAAGCCGCGGCGCGATCGACCAGATCGAGGCATCCAAACTGGCGGTCGTTAGGCGTCGAGTAGGCGAAGCGGTTGTTCGTCGCGACGAGGACAAACGGCACCTTCTCCACGGCAGCGATGTTGATCCCCTCATGGCTCGCCCCGGTCTGCATGCCGCCTTCTCCGATCGTTGCCATCCCGACAAAATCCTTCTCGCCGCGCCAGCGTTTCGCCATCAAGCAGCCGACCACCACCGGAATCATCGCGCCAAGATGGCTGATCATCGCGAGCTGTCCGTTCTTCGGCCGGCCGCGATGAATGTTGCCATCACGTCCGCGCATGGGTCCGAGTTTCGAGCCAAGATAAGTGCGTGCCGGATCGAGCAACGGCTCGCCGAAAGCAGCACGTCCCGCCTGGTCGCGGATGAGTGGTGCGAAGACGTCACCCTTCCGCAGCGACAGCCCGCACGCCGTGCTCACTGCTTCCTGGCCGCGCCCGAGATAAACGCCACCAACGATCATCCCGCCCCGATATAATGCGCCGAGTTTCTCCTCAAAAATGCGCGTCTGCAGCATGACGCGGAATGCTTCCAGATAACGCGGGTGCGGCGGAGTTTTGGCGGTAATTTTCGACTCAGGTTCCGCCGTCTGAAGCATCCGTCGATTTTGGCAGAGGCGCTCAGGAGCGGCAAACGACATTTTGCCCGCCGCGTCGCTCCACTAACGCCGCACAACGTGAACACCGTGTCATCCTGAGGCTGGCGAAGCGCGCCGAAGGATCTCGCCTACTCGCTGCGCCGGAACGTCCGGCGGCGCGTGAGTCAATCACCCTGAGGCGGGATCCTTCGTCGTCTGCGCGGCTCAGGATGACGAGCCGGGAAGGTCGAGAGACGGATTAGCGACCGATCGCCAGTTCGCGTTCTTCGTCGGCCGCGGCGTTCGCAAACTTCGGTGTGGTCGGCGCATTGAGCGGACGCTGAATCAGCTGACCGTCCGCACCTTTTTCACTCGCCAGTCGCATCCCGACCAGCTTGCTCACACCACGCTCTTCCATCGTCACCCCGTAGAGCACGTCGGCTTTCGCGATCGTGCGCTTGTTGTGCGTGATGATGATGAATTGGCTCTGGCCGATGAAGCGATCGAGCATCTTGATGAATCGATTGATGTTCGATTCATCCAGCGGCGCGTCCATTTCATCGAGGATGCAGAACGGGCTTGGTCGCACCATGTAGATGGCGAAGAGGAGCGCGACCGCGGTCATGGTGCGCTCCCCGCCGGAAAGGAGCGAGACAACCTGGAGCTGTTTGCCCGGCGGCTTCGCCATGATGTCGATCCCGCACTCGAGCGGGTTAGCTTCGTCGACTAACGAGAGATCGGCGCGCCCACCGCCGAAGAGCTCGGCAAACATTTCGCGGAAGTTGATCCGCACCTGCTCGAACGTTTCCGCGAAGAGCTTCTGCGTCGTGGTGTTGATCTTCGCGATGACTTCGAGCAGTTCCTTGCGCGATGCGGTCAGGTCGTTGTGCTGCGTCTCGAGGAACGTGTGCCGCTCCTCGAGCTCGTCGTATTCGTGCACCGCGTCGAGATTCACGGGCCCCATGTTGTCCAGCTGACGGGACAACTCGGCGATGATTGCTTCGAGCTGGGATGCATCAACTTCGCTCGGGATTTCGGCCGACGCGGATTCTTCCTGCGCCGGTTCTGCACCTTCCGCTTCCGCCGGGCGACCGCGGCGTTTCACCTGCACGCGCAGAGTTTTCTGGAAGGCGTAGTGATCCGCTTCGAAGACGCGCAGATCGAGCTGATACCGCCGCGTGACATGCTCGAGCAGATTGTCGATCCGCAGTTGCAGCTGCGTAGCGCGGACCTGTTCTTTGCCGCGGCGATCGTGCAGTTCGTTCAGCGAATTGCGGACGGTGCGCAGGACGGCTTCGAGCGAATTCACACTCGTTAGGCGAGTAGCGCGTTCGGCCGCGATCTCTGCCACGCGTTCTTCCGCGGCGGTAGCTTCAGTTGCTTGCATCGCGAGCGCGCTCTCTGCACCGCGCGATTCTTCGCCCTGAATTTCGAGACGGCGTTCGTAGCGCTCGATGTCTGCCTTGCGGGCCGTGATCAGTTCCGCGAGCTCCGCTTCGCGCGCCGCCATCGGCTGGCGTTGACTGAGGAGGTTTTCGTGACGCTGCCGTTCCGTCGCGACTGCGATGCGCAGGCCGTGCAACGACTCAGACGTCTCCTCTTCATGCAAGCGCGCCTGCTCCGTCGCTTCCATCGCGGCGGTGCGCTGGGTCTGCTGCTCGGCGATCGAACTCGTGAGCGCGGCGAGCTCTTGTTCGAGCTGGCTGATGCGCGAATCGGCAAAGGTCGTTTGTTGCTCGAGCGTCGCGCGCTCGGTCTGGAAGTGCTGCAGTTTTTCTTCGGCCGCGCGGAGCTGATGCGAAAGAAGAAGAATCTGCGCCGCGGAGTTCGATTGCCGCAGATGCGCTGCCTGATGACGCAGGCGCGCTTCCTCTAACTCGGCGGCCGCGGAACTCACCGATGTCCGCAGTTCTTCGAGACGCTGCTGCAGAATCGTGAGCGCAGCCTGCTGATCGGAAAGCTGCTGCGCGGTCTCTTCGATGAACGCTTTGCGGCCGAGCAACGACTCGGTTTGCGAGTTGGTGCTGCCGCCGAAAATCACGCCGGCGGTCGAAACGAACTCACCCGCGAGGGTGGCGAACTGCAGGACCGGTTGCTCTGTCTTCATCCGGATCGCCGTCTCGAGATCCGGCACAATGGCAACGCCGCGGAGCAGTCGCCTAACGAGTGGTGCGATCTTTTCCGGAGCATCAACTTTGTCGATCGCCCACGAAATCGCGCCACTCGGAAGATCGACGAAATGATCATCCGTCGCGACCGTCGTCAGCATGGGCAAGGCGAGCGCAGCCTGTCCAAGACCGTTGCTCGCGACGTGGCGCAGGATCTCGTTTGCGAGGACGGCGTCCTCTAGAACGATCGCGTGCATGTTCCGGCCCAGCGCCGCCTCGAGCGCCGGAATGAACTCGCGGTCAACGTTGAGGGCCGCAACGAGCGCACCGGTCACGGCTGGCCGGAACTCCTTCAGCACCGCCTGCGAACCTTTCGCGAGGCCTTCGCCTTCCTCGTTCAGCTGCCGCAGAATCTCGAGCCGCGATTCCTTTTCCGCGATCGTCCGCTCGACGCGACCCGCTTCTTTCTGCGCTTCGCCTAACGAGTGCTGATGCGCCTGGAGTTGTTGCTCGGTCGAGCGCAAGGCGAGGAACAATTCCTCGACCGTGCGCTGGTCGGTATCAGCCGCGGCCCTGGCGCGATCGAGGGTCGATTGCGCTTCGCTCTGCGTGATCGAAGCCTGTGCGATCTCCGTCCCGAGTTCCGCGAGACGCGCAAAGGTTGCGTCCCGCCGGCTCTTCATGCCCGCGATCTCATCCTGCAATGCGGCGCTGCGGTTCTCCGCCTTCGCGAGCGAACTGTGCATGGCCTGCAGCGCAGCTTCGCGCTCACTGCGTGCCGCGCGCATCGACGCCGCGCGCTCGTTCAAGTCGGCGAGCTCTTCCTGTTTCGACTCGAGCAGGCGCGTCGTCCGTTCGATCAACGCGTCCGCTTCCTGAATTTCCGTCGCCTGCTGCGTGCGCTTCCCTTCCGCGGCCGCGATGTCGCTCGCATAGCGCTCCATCAACTCCGTGATCTCCTGCGCGCGTTGGCGGTTGAATTCGATCCGGCTGCGATGCGCTGCCATCTCGCTGTGCAGTCGCTGCACTTCGGCGCGGGCATCGCCGATCCGCGCATCGGTGCTGTCGAGTTCACCGCGTTTCGACGCGAGCTCGTTCTCGTTCTCCTCGATCTGCGAGAGCGTGGTGTGTTCGCGCTCTGCGAAGCGGCCGATCTCCTCGTTGCAGCGGGTCAGCTCGGCTTCGAGTTCCTGCAGCTTTCCGCGGGAATGATGCGTGTCGAGTACCTGCAGATCGGTCATCAACGTCTGGTAGCGTCGCGCCTTGCCGGCTTGCCGCTGAAGCGAGCCGATCTGCCGCTTCACTTCTTTGATGATGTCGCTGACGCGGAGAAGATTGCCTTCCGTCGCCTCGAGTTTGCGGAGCGCCTCCTTCTTCTGGCCTTTGTATTTCGTGATGCCAGCGGCTTCTTCGAAAACGGTGCGGCGATCTTCCGGACGCGAGCTGAGGATCAAATCGATCTTGCCCTGCTCCATGATGGAGTAGGCGCTGCGGCCCACGCCGGTGTCGGCGAAGAGCGCCTGGATGTCCTTCAACCGGCAGACCGTCTTGTTGAGCAGATACTCGGAGTTGCCGTCTTTGTAGAGGCGGCGCGTCACGCGGACTTCGTGCCAGTCGACGCCGAGTTCCTGCGCGCAATCGCTGAAGGTCAGCGAAACTTCCGCGAAACCAGTCGGCTTGCGGGTGTCGCTGCCGTTGAAAATGACGTCGGCCATTTCGCCGCCGCGCAGTGCCTTGGCCGACTGCTCGCCGAGCACCCAGCGGACGGCATCAAGCACGTTGGATTTGCCGCAGCCGTTCGGGCCGACGATGGCGGTCACGCCCTCGTGAAATTGGAAATTGGTTTTGTCGGCGAACGACTTGAAGCCGACGAGCTCGAGCGATTGGAGATGCATAGGCTGGACCTGCCATTCAGTAACGGCAAAGACCAGCCTTCAAGCAAGCAAATAACGCTAAATAGCGGGCGCGCAGAGCAGCCC
>JALZAD010000134.1 GCA_030948555.1 Verrucomicrobiota bacterium
TCGATGATCTGATCCGCATAATGGTCGCCGCGATCGAACGCGCCGACCTCCGCGGAATCTGTAACGCGACCGCACCAAATCCCGTTACGAATGCCGAGTTGATGCGCGAATTGCGCGGCGTGCTGCATCGCTCGTGGAGTCCGCCTGTGCCGGTGCCGTTCGTCCGTCTTGGAGCGTGGCTGATGGGCTCCGAAGGAGACCTGGCGCTGCAAAGCTCCCGCGTCTTGCCGAAGCGGCTGCTCGACGCCGGCTTCACTTTCGAATACCCGCGTCTCCACGAGGCATTGCGTGATCTTTATGGATTGGAAACTCGAGCGGCTCCTTGAACTTGGATTGCGCGTCGCGGCGGTCGCGTAGTTCGCGATCGGATCACGACCTCTCGTTAGTCCGCATTATGAACTGGCGCGCGGATCTCGAGCGCATGCCGCTGCTCATCAACGAAGTCTTCCGCGTCCATGTGATCTTCAGCACGATGAAGTTGGCTCGTTCGCTGTTTTGACCTGGCGCTTCGCCGCGCGTGAGCTACGCGAAGATGCAGACCGCGCCGCCCTTTTTTTGCGAGCTTGCGCGCAATCGCCGCGCAGCTCGGGCTGGTCGACGAGTTCGCCCTCACACCGTTTGTGCGCGTGTCGTCGCGCGAAAATAATCGGCGAGCCTTACGTCGTGAGAGCGGCAATTTGCCCGAGCTCTTCCCACCGCGAATAAAGTCGCGCCACCGCATCACGAGCGGCGCGCAGCTCGGCTTCGAGCTTCGGAAATTCGGCTCCGTGATCGATGAAGAATTGTGGATCGGCAAAGAGCGCCTCGATACGTGCCACCTCATTTTCTGCCGCCATGATCGCCGCTTCCATTCCTTCGAGCTCGCGTTCCTCTTTGTACTTCAGCTTCCGCGGCTTGTTGTATCCGGGGGCGTTGACCCCGGCTGGCCCCGTCTTCGCGCTGCCGGGGTCGACGCCCCCGGCTACAACGCGCTTTTCCAGATAATAGTCGTAATTCCCGACTGAATAGCGCGGCACTCCGTCGTCTTCAAAAGCCAGGATCGCCGTACAAACGCGATTCAGAAAATACCGATCGTGACTCACCACGATGACGCTGCCTCTGAACGCGACCAGCGCTTCCTCGAGTAACCGCAACGTCCCGAGATCCAGATCATTCGTCGGCTCATCGAGCACGAGCACATTACCGCCGCGCTTCAGAATTTTCGCGAGCAACACGCGGCTCCGCTCACCGCCGCTGAGCTGATCAATCTTCGTGTTGATGCGCTCTTCGGTGAAGAGGAACCGCCGCAGATAACCGCGCAACGTGATGTTCTCCTCGCCGAGCCGCACGTATTCGCTCCCCTCGCCGACTTCCTCCCAGACCGTCTTCGTGTCGTCGAGCATCACCCGATTCTGATCGACGTAGTTGATCTCTGTCCGCGCGCCGATCTCCACCTCGCCGCGCGTCGGCTCGAGCTGCCCGAGCATGATCTTGAGCAACGTCGATTTGCCCACGCCGTTTCGTCCCACAATCCCGAGCCGCTCGCCCGCCGCGATGTTCAACGAGACGTCGCGGAACAACGTGCGCCCCCCGAGTTCAATTCCGACTTCGCGCAACTCGATTACGCGATTCGCCAGCTTCGGCGCGGGGGGAATGATCAGATCAACATCGATCTCCGCCTCTGGCGCATCCTGCCCTGCCATCTCAAAATACCGCTCCACCCGATCGACTGATTTCGTCCGCCGCGCGCGTGGCGCTTTGCGCACCCACGCCAGCTCGCGTTTTAGAAAACGCTGCCGCTTATGCTCCTGCATTTCCTCGACCGCGGCACGCTCGGCACGCGCGAGCAGATAGTCCGTGTAGTTGCCGTCGTAGCTGTGAAATTTTCCGCGCGCGAGCTCGACCACGCGCGTCGCAATCCGATCGAGAAAATACCGATCGTGCGTCACGAACAGACACGTCCCCGAGTAGCGCGCGAGAAAATCCTCCAGCCACTCGATCGACTCCGTGTCGAGATGGTTCGTCGGCTCGTCGAGGATCAAAAAATCCGGCCGCGCGAGCAATGCGCGACAGAGCGCGACCCGCCGCTTCTCGCCGCCCGATAGTTGCCTAACGACACGTTCCGGATCAGGCGCGTGCAGGTTTGTGATCAAGCTCTTCGCGCGATGCTCCAGGTTCCAGCCATCGAAGTGCGTGATCTGCTCGAGCACCTCCGCACTGCGTGCGCTCTCCGGCGCCACGCGCTCGTATTCAGCGATCAAATCGAGGATGCGTTGCGCGCCCGAAAGGATGTTCGCATGTACGGTCGCGTCTTCATCGAGCTCAAACATCTGTGGCATATAGCCGACCACCAGATCACGCCGCGTCACCAGCTCCCCCGCATCCGGCTGCATCACACCGGCCGCGATCTGCAGGAACGTCGACTTGCCCGTTCCATTTCGTCCGACCAGTCCAACGCGTTCGCCCTCGACAATGCTGACCGTCGCGCGGTCGAGCACCACCTGATTCCCGAAGCGAACGACGAGTTCGTTCGCGCTCGCGATTGCGTTGACGACGGGCTCCGACATCCCTCGTTAGGCCGAGACCTTGACCAGCAGCTTGCGCCCTTTGAATTGGATCCCGTTCAGCTTCTTCAAGACGAGCGGCACACGCGCCTCCGAGACATCGACCAGAGTCTTCGTGGCCTGCAGGTGAATGGCGCCGATCTCCCCTTTCGGGATTGCGGTGACGCCGGCGATCACGCCGACAAAATCCCCGGGGTTCACCGCGTGCGCGCGGCCGACGTTGAAGGCCAGCCGCACCATGCCGGCTTCATGCGAAATCGCTCCCGCCTCTTCCCGCGGACCGGTGCGGCGCGGCGGCCGTTCGCCATCGTCGCGACTGCGTTCCCGTCGTTCACGCGCGCTCGGATCCGCCGTCCGGCGATCTCGCGCCGGCCGGTCTTCCGGAATTTCCTGACCGCTCCGGGACTTGTCTTCGCCTAACAAGTGGATCAACGCCGACGCGATATCCGTCGGCGAATAATCCTGCGCAAGGAAGCCATCGAGCAATTCGTCGTGCCGCTTGTATTCGCCCTTCTCGAGCGTCTCGCGCAATGCTTCGGCAAAGGCGGTCGCACGTTTTCCTTCCACCTCTTCCGCCGACGGAATTCGTTCCCGCCGAATGCGGCTCTTCGTGAAGCGCTGAATGTTTTCCAGCCGGTAAATCTCGCGCCCGGCGACAAACGTCACCGCCTTCCCGCCCTTCCCGGCGCGGCCGGTTCGCCCGATGCGATGGACGTAATCTTCGCCGTCGTGCGGCAGGTCGTAATTGAACACGATCTCGATGTCATCGACGTCGAGTCCGCGCGCCGCCACATCGGTCGCGACCAGGAATTCCACCTTCCGTTTTCGGAATCGCCCCATGACGCGTTCGCGCATCGCCTGCGTCATGTCGCCGTGCAGTTTGTCCGCCGCGTAGCCGCGCGCGATCAAGTGCTCGGTCAGTTCGTCCACCATCATCTTGGTCGCGCAAAAAATGATCGCGAGCTTCACGTCCTCCAGGTCGATCAGCCGGCAGAGCACTTCGAGTTTCGAGCGCCGATCGACCTCGTAATAAACCTGCTCGATCGCGGGCACGGTCAGCGCCTCCGCCTCAACCCGCACGTTCACGGGATTGCGCGTAAAACGCTTGATCAACTCGGCAATTGGCCGCGGAATCGTCGCGGAAAAAAAGACCGTCTGCCGTTCGTTAGGCACGTCGCGCAGGATCGTCTTGATGTCATCGACGAAACCCATGTCGAGCATGCGATCGGCTTCATCGAGGATGACCATTTTGATCTGGTCGAGCCGGAGGCTCTTGCGCTCGAGATGATCCATGACGCGCCCCGGCGTGCCGATGATGATCTGCGCGCCCGCACTCAAACCGCGGAACTGTCGCTCGTATGATTGCCCTCCGTAAATCGGCAGCTCGCGCACTCCGCGTTTGAAGACAGCGAGCTTGGCGATTTCTTCGGCGACCTGCAGGGCCAGCTCGCGGGTCGGGCAAAGAATCAGCACCTGCGGCGCGCGCAGCTCGGCATCGACCAGTTGAATCGCCGGAATGCCGAACGCAGCGGTTTTGCCGGAACCGGTCTGCGATTGCCCGACCACATCGGAGCCTTCGAGCAAAATCGGAATCGCCGCCGACTGCACGGGCGAGGCCTCCTCGAAGCCCATCTTCTCGACCGCCTTCAGGATTTCGGGCGCGATGCCGAGCTCGATGAACTTCTTTTTCACCGGGGAATAAACCACGTTTCCACGCTCATGCGCCGCGGAGTTGCGACGGCCGCGAACTAGCAGAGGCTCGCGCTGAATGTTTGAACTGCTCAAGACCGACCAAACCTCGAAAGCCCGCCGCGGTCGCCTAACGACCGCTCACGGCGTGATCGAGACGCCGGCCTTCATGCCCGTCGGCACACAGGGCTCGGTCAAAGCGGTGAGTCCGCGCGAGCTGCGGGAGCTGAAGACGCAGATCATCCTCGGCAATACATATCATCTGTTCGTTAGGCCGGGCATGGATGTGGTCCGGCACTTCGGCGGATTGCATCGCTTCATGAATTGGGACGGGCCCATCCTGACCGACAGCGGCGGTTACCAAATCTTCTCGTTAGCCAAGATCCGAAAGATCACCGAAGAAGGCGCGCATTTTCAAAATCATCTCGACGGGACGCCGACATTCATCAGCCCGGAGATCGCGATGGAGATCCAGGCGACGCTCGGCAGCGACATCGCGATGGTCCTCGATGAATGCCCGCCCTGGCCATGCGCGCACGATGACGCGGCGAAGAGTTTGGAGATGACGATTCGCTGGGCGAAGCGCTGCAAAAATGCCAGTCATTCCGAGTGGAGCGCAGCGGAATCGAGGGACCCCGTAGCCGAACCCAGCGTGACGCCGCGGGGTTCCTCGACTCCGCTGCGCTCCGCTCGGAATGACCAGCTTGTCTTCGGCATCGTGCAAGGCGCAACCTTCGCTGATCTCCGGCGCGAAGCTGCGGAAGCGACCGTGCAGATCGGTTTCGATGGATACGCGATCGGCGGAGTGAGCGTCGGCGAACCGGAAACGGAGATGATGCTCGCGGTGGAAACCTCGGAGCCATATCTGCCGGCCGACAAGCCGCGTTACGCGATGGGTCTCGGCACGCCGCCGCAGTTGATCGAGCTGATCGCGCGCGGCGTCGACATGTTCGATTGCGTGCTGCCAACGCGCCTCGCCCGGAATGGCACGGCGTTTACCAGCGCAGGCACGCTGAACCTGAAGAACGCGGAGTTCACTCTTGATAAAGGCCCTATCGAAGACGGCTGCACCTGCCCTGCCTGCCGCGAGTTCACGCGCGGCTACATCCGGCATCTCCTGAAGGCGGAGGAGATTCTCGGGCTGCGTTTGGTCACGCTGCACAACCTCCATTTCTATCTCGAGCTCGCAGCGAAAGCGCGCAGCACGATCGAGAACGGCACCTTTGCGGAGTTCCGCCGCGAGTTCGTGGGCAACTACAAGACGCGCGAAGTCGCCGCAGCCTAACGAGCGGTTGCGAGGCGGCTGCGCAGTCGCAGATCGAGCAGCGGGTTCAGCTTCGCGGCCCAGGCGCGGGACGACTCGGTGTTGTAGTGAATCCCGTCGCCGCCGGTCTTCCCAGGGACGTAATGCGTGAGCTCGCGCGAATCGATGACCTCAAAGTTATCGCGCCGCGCCGCGGCCTGGATGAGCCGATGAATCCGATCCTGCCGCTTGCGTAAGGCGGACGAATCCGGCGGCTCGATCCAGATGATCTGCCGCACGCCGGGCGCACGCGCGGCGCGGATGAATCGGTCGGTGAAGCTGGCGATCTGCGCGTCGCTCAAATCGCGATCCATCCAGTTCGTCCCTTGCTGCACGACCACCACGCTCGGCCGATATCGCCTAACGAGTCCTTCCACTTTCGGGGTCAGCGCCTTCCGCGGTTTGTGACCGTTGTTAAAGTCGCGGTAGATCGGCGGCCGATCCGGCGTGACTTCGCGATAGCCGCACGGCGTGTAGAAGCTCGGTTGATCCGCGAGCCAGTTTTCTGGCGAAGAACCGCACGAGGCGAAGGCCATCACGTTCTGCGGACCAAGCCGGGAAGCGAGATGTTGTTGCACGGCTTCGCCGAACGCGCCGACCGAAAGCGAGTCGCCGATCAACATCACGCGCGTCCGCGCAGCCAGTGCTTCAGCCGATGGACTCGAAGCGGCGACGCGCGCTTTGCCGTTCGCGATCAGCGCGAAGCTGCCGACGCACAAGGTAAGTGCGAGAAAGGAGAGAAGACCGCGGAACATGCTTTTCTTCAGTGCTGATTTGGATGCTGCTTCAGGTCCTCCACGCGGATGTAAGGCGTCAGGTTGATCTGACCCGTCTCGTCGCGCGCCTTGGCTGTGCTCCATAGCGTTCCTTCGAGCGGATGAAGCCGCAGTTTATAGCGCTTGCCGAGTTTAAACTTGTCGAGCCGCTGCGGCTTGAGCGCGATGAACGACGGATGCATCACGAGCACCTGCCGCTCGCCGTACTCACCGCGCGCGACCTTGTCGACGTTGTAGACGTAGGCCACGAGCGACTCCTGATACGGGAGCAGTTCGCGGAGCTCCATCGGGTTCGACTTGAAGACGAGCGTCGCTTTAACAATCAGCGGCTCCTCCTTCTTTTTCGGGTTTGGTAAAGGCGCGCTCGTCGGCGCAGGTGTCGTGACCGGCTCAGCGCGCTGCGCGACGAGTTCCGCACGAGCCGCGACTGGTTCCGCGCGCGGAATTACCGGTTCGGCTCGCGCAATTGCCGGCTCCGTCGGCGCGGCTTGTCCACCGTGCAGCGGCTGCAACGAAGCGATCGGCTGCGCGCTCAAGTCCTTCTGCACGATCTCGAAAACTTTGTCCGCCCACTCATCCATCTGCGCGCCAAGGAAGTGCTCCTTATCCGGCTCCATGTGCTGGTAGGGATAGGAAACCAGCGTGCGGCTATCGATCACGTGGACCTCCGGCCCGAGCTGCGCGCGCACCTGCTGCAAAAGAAAATCCTGCACCCCTTTATCGACGCGGCCAGAGGTCGGCGGATTGACCCAGTAGATCTTCTTCAAATTCGACGGCTGGTCGATCGCTTTCGTTTTGAAAGGCAGCAGATACTTCTTCAACTCGGCGACGTGTTGGGCCGGCTTCACCGTCTTCGAATCGGGAAAGAGGCCGAACAGATTACTGCCACTTTGGACGACGAGAATGTCCGGATTGAAGTCGGCGATCATGTCTTCCAGCTTCGGCACCGGGCGCGCTTTCGGCACGTGGCCCGGCTGCATTCCGTAGACGTCTTCAAGGTCGCGCGGCTCTTTCCCTGGCCCGACTGACTCAATGCTCCAGTATCCGCACTGCGTCTTCACGTCCGTGTACGGCTTCTGTTTCAACCAGCTCAACGGATTCGTGCCGCAAGCCATGTAAGTGAAGGTCGCGTTGACGTTCGGGTTCTCGCGAAAGCGATGGTCGAGGCGTTTGCCGAATCCGCAGAGCGCGAGCGAATCGCCGAGAATGAGGACGTTCAGCTTCCCCTGCTCCGCGGCCGCGGCGTTCGCTAACGGCTGAGCGGTTGGACCGGGCGACGGATTCGCGGCGAAGAGCGGCGTCGCCAGCGCGAGCGCGAGCAACAAAGCACTCGTTAGGTGAGCGGGCGTCGAACCGGGCATTCGCTACTTTGCGATCGGCTGCACGACCCAGCCCTGGTCGGCTTCCGTGAGCTCACGCGCCGCGAAACACCAAAGCACGACCTTCTTCCCCGCGAGGAAATTCGGCTCCGCTTTGGCGCGCCGATACATGCTGACGCGAACCGCCGTCGCGCCCGAGCCGCGCGTGCCGATGAGATCCGGCGCACGGCCTAGTTCAGCGCCAAGTTGCTCCAGCAAGCCGGCGCGTTCCGCGAGAAACTCATGGAAGACGAGCGTGTGGCTGTCGCCCATGAGCAGAACGGGGCTGGTCGGATCCGGCTGAACGGCGTTCGCCATTTGCCGGATCGCGATCTTTTCCGGTTCGGCTTTCACGCCCGCGAGCGGCGGCAGATCGCCAGTGATCATCACCTCTTTCCACTCCGGAAGGAACGCCGTCCGCGGGGCTTCTGCCGCGATCACCGGCCGAATCTCACGCGCCATCTCCACCGCCGCGATGTAAACGCCGTGGCCCGACCAGTGGGTATCGGTGCGGCAGTAAAGCGGGCCGTGAAGTTTATCGTCACGCTTGGCGGCGAAGGGACCCGTCAGGTCGAGATAGTCGATCCCGCGCCGGCCGAGTTCGCCGTAGAATTCCTGCAGGTAAGGCGCGGTATCGGTCGCAGCAATTGCGCCTGCAATTCCGAGCTTGTCCGGATAGATCGCGGCCTTCGCCGGAATAGGCACGACGAGGAGTTTGATGCCGCGCGCTTTCAGCTGCCGATCGAAATCAGCGATCGCCGGAATCGGGTCGGCGTTCTCCGGTTTATGCGAACGGCTGACCTTCGCCGCGGCGTCGCCCCAGAATTTGCCCTGCGCGAGAAAACGCAGCTCCGCGGTGAGAAAGAGCCAGCCATCGGTGCCCGCGAACGCAGTGGCGTTCTTCTTCTCCAGCGCTGCAACTTTCGGCCCGATCTCTTTGCGAAATGCTTCCTGCGCGGCAGGCAATGCCACCTCCGCCGCGAAGCCAGCGACGCTCATGAAAATCAGGAGGAGAACAACACGGATGCGCATTTTCGCTGCAAAGGGAGACCGGAAGCCGCGGATGAGCAAATAGCTGTTCTTTTCCGATTTCTTCGATATCGACGCGGAGGGTTCCGTCGACGCCCGCGCCGTGGTTTTTAGCTCACACATCTTCATCTTTTATTTCCTGCCGCTCGCGCTGCTCGGCTACTACGCGTTCGCATGGGCGCCGCAGCGCTGGCGCAATCTCTGGCTCGTCCTGACCGGCTACGTTTTCTACGGATGGGCCGAGCCGCGCTTCATCCTGTTGATGTTTGCGACCACGTCGATCGACTGGCTGATGAGCCTGGTCATCGCGCACAATTCCTGGCGGGTCTGGCGCGCGTGGCGGAGGCCCGTCCATGCGCTGCCGAAAGCGCGTCGCTCGCAGAAAGACGTTCCAGACCCCTCACCTCAATCCTCTCCCCGCGGGAGAGGAGGACGCGTAGCGCCAGGTGAGGGCGCGCGCCGTTCGCGGACGCAGCGTCACGCGATCACGATCTCCGTTGTTTCAAACCTGCTCGTCCTCGGCTTTTTCAAGTATTTCAACTTCGGCATCGATAGCTACAACGCGCTCGTCCACTCGTTAGGCACGAGCGGCCCGGAATGGCACACGCTCCTGCGCGTCGTGCTCCCGCTCGGGATCAGCTTCTACACCTTCCAGGCCCTCAGCTACACGATCGATGTCTACCGCGGGGAAGCCGAAGCGATGGCCAACTTCATCGACTTCTCCTGCTTCGTTTCGATGTTCCCGCATCTCGTTGCCGGCCCCATCCTGAAGTTCTCCTTCCTCGCCGAGCAGCTGAAGCGGCGCAGCCTAACGAGTGAAAAATTCGCGCGCGGCATCGCCTTTTTCATGCTCGGCCTGACAAAGAAAATCCTGCTCGCGAACCCGTGCGGGAAGATCGCCGACACCTGCTTCGACGCCGGCTCGCTCGGCACGCTCGACGCCTGGTTCGGCTCCGTCGCCTACTCGTTCCAAATCTACTTCGACTTCAGCGGTTACTCCGACATGGCAATCGGACTCGGGCTGATGCTCGGCTTCGTCTTCGCAAAGAACTTCGACTCGCCGTATCGCGCCGAGTCGATCACCGACTTCTGGCGCCGCTGGCACATCTCGCTGTCGACGTGGTTGCGCGAGTATCTCTACATCCCGCTCGGCGGAAACCGCGGCTCGCTCCCGCGCACCTACGCGAACCTGATCGTCACGATGTTACTCGGTGGATTGTGGCACGGCGCGTCGTGGAACTTTGTCATCTGGGGCGGACTGCACGGCGGCATGCTGGCGTTTGAGCGAAGTCAGGGACGCGAAGGGTTCTACCACAACCTGCCGCGAGCGCTGCGCATCGCGATCACGTTCGTCATCGTGCTGCTCGGGTGGGTTTTTTTCCGCGCGAGTGATCTCCACCGCGCCGGCGCTTACCTCGCGAGCATGTTCGGTCTGCAACACGCCGCACCTGGCGCCGCGCTGATCAGCGGCATCGTTTACCAACCTTATTACTTGCTCTCGTTAGGCACGGCCGCGGTTGTCGTCTGGCTCGGCAGACAGACATGGGATTGGACGCAGATCATGACCCTGCCGAAGACCGCGGTCTGCTTCGCCCTCGGCTGGGTCGCGCTCGCGGTGCTCGCGACGCAGGAATACAACCCGTTCATCTATTTCATTTTTTAAGTGAGCGGCGCGAAACGAGCACCTGAGATTCCCGTCGGCCAGGACGAGCCGCGCACGCCGACGCGCTCGCTGCCCAGCTACGAAGAGCCGACGCCGGAGACGCATCGGAAGCTGACCCGCGAAGGCGAAGCAGAGCTCGCGCTGAACGGGACCGTCTTCACGAAATGGACACCGCAAATTCTGATCGCGCTGTTTCTCGTGACCATCACCGCCGTGCCTGTCATCCAGCTCGCGGTGGAATGGCAACGCACGCACGCACTGCGCGCGATGCCGATGTTTGCCACTTTCGGCGAGGTGCTTCGACTGAGCGGTGCGCTGCCGCACGCCAATGATTTGCGCGCGGCGGAGAAGACGTTGGAGAGCGACTCGGTTGTCTCGCAATGGCTCCTGCCGCATGGCGAGTCGGTTCTCATCGGCAAACTTCACGCGGCGAGCGAGCAGGTTTATCCCGGACGCGACGGGTGGTTGTTCTATCGGCCGGATGTCGACTACGTGACCGGTCCCCCGTTTCTCGCAGCGGCGCAGCTGCAACGCCGGACACACGCCGCGCGAGTCGAGCCCGATCCAGTGAAAGCGATCGTGCGGTTCCGCGATCAGCTCGCCGCGCGCGGTATCGAACTCGTTGTCCTGCCGGTGCCAACGAAGGCGACGGTGCAAGGCGAGATGCTGAGCAATCGTGTCTCGCCTAACGAGCTGTTGCAGAACGCATCGTTCGCGGAGTTTCAGAAGCAACTAACCGCCGCTGGCGTGCAACTTTTCGATCCGACGCCGGCGTTGATCCAGCGAAAGAACGCGCCGGTTTACCTCGAAAAGGACACGCATTGGCGCCCGGAGACGATGCAATTTGTGACGCAACATCTCGCCGCGTTTCTGAATCTTCCCGCGCCGCCGAATGCCGCGGCGCTGCAGGTGGGCGACAAGGAAATCAGCGGCGTCGGCGATCTCAGCCGGATGCTCAAGTTGCCTAACGAGTCATCGCAAACGGTCACGATCCACCAGGTGACGAGCGGCCACTCGCTTTGGCGCGCGAACCCCGATGCGGACGTGCTCCTGCTCGGCGACAGCTTCTCGAACATCTTCTCGCTCGAGGCGCTCGGTTGGGGCGAGTCGGCCGGCTTCGCGGAACATCTGAGCGTCGCGCTGGGCGGTCGGCCGCTCGATTGCATCCTGCGGAACAGCGACGGCGCTTTTGCGACGCGCGAGATGCTCGCGAACGAGCTGGCGCGCGGGCGGGATCGCCTCAAAGGCAAGAAGCTGGTCATCTGGGAATTTGTCGCGCGCGAGCTCGCGTTCGGGAATTGGAAGTTGATCGACCTGAAGCTCGGCGCGCCCGCGCCATCGCGCTTCTTCTCGCCGGCACCCGGCGAAGAGGTGGAGGTGACGGGAACGGTTGAAGCGCTTTCCTCCGTGCCGCGGCCGGGCAGCGTTCCCTACGCCGATCACGTCATGTCCGTGCAACTCGCCGACGTGCAATTTCCCGCGCAAGCCAAACGCGAATCGGTCCGGGCCATCGTCTATCTGATGAGCATGCATGAGAACGTTTGGACACCAGCCGCGCGGATGCGGATTGGCGATCATGTGATGGTTCGACTCCGCGCCTGGTCCGACGTGTCCTCCCGCTTCGAGCAGATCAATCGCAGCGAACTGGACGATCCCGAGTTGCAGCTGGAAGAGCCGGCGTGGGGCGAATTACTGAAGTGAACGCCGCCGGTTGGGCGGAGGTTGCAATTCTCCCGCTCCCGTGTTGAATACTGCCCCGCTTTCCGGCTCTGTATCCCAGCCTTGTAGGGCGTCTCCGTGAGACGCCATGGTGTTTCGCAAGAACGCCCTGCAACTGCGAGCGATGAGTCGATCGCCGGCCCCACTTCTTCATGTTCATCGCCCTTTTAGCTCAAGCGAGTCCAGCATCCGCCGCGAACCCGCTCGCCTCGTTCATTCCCCTCATTTTCATCTTCGTCATCATGTACTTCGTCCTCTTCCGCCCGCAGATGAAGCGGCAGAAGGACCAGACCGCGATGGCGAATTCACTGAAGACGGGTGATCGGGTGGTCACCGCGTCCGGAATTCATGGGATGATCTCGAATGTGAAAGATCGTACGGTGATCGTGAAAGTGGCGGACAACGTGAAACTCGAGATGGAAAAATCCGCCATCACCAATGTAGTCAAAGCCGAAGCCTAACGAATGAGCCCGATCCTGACTTTTTGCGCCGGTCTTCTCCTGCTGATTCTCTTCGGCTGGTATTTCGCCACGGATTACGGGCTGCGGAAACGCGTCCTCGCGACGGTCCTCGGTGTTCTGCTCGTTCTCTTCAGCCTCGCGACAATTTGGCCGCCGAAGGAAAAGATCCGGCTCGGTCTCGATATCCAGGGCGGCACCTCGTTCTTGATTCGCTTGGTCGGCGCGGACAAGGAAGTGACGAAGGCGATGCTCGACCAGGCCGTCGAGGTCATCCGCAAGCGCGTCGATTACTTCGGCGGCGGCGAGCCGATCATCAGCCCGGTCGGCAATGACCGCATCCTGGTGCAAATCCCTGGTCTCGACACCGCGAAGATCCAGGAAGCGCGCGAACAACTTTCACGCGTGGCGAAGCTCGAGTTCTCGCTCGTTCATCCGCAAAACAGCCAGCTCATCGCGCAGATCGATGCCGGGCAGGGCATCATCCCGCCTGATTATCGGCTGGTGACGTACAGCTTCGATCCGGGCAACGGGAAGCCGAAGCAGGAGGAAAAACTTCTCGTCCATCGCCGCCCTGATCTGACCGGTGATCACATCACACACGCGTTCGCCGGTTACCAAAACGACTGGCAGGTGAACCTGGAGCTCGATAGCGAAGGCGCGAAAAAGTTCGACCAACTCGCGGCAGATCATTTTCACGAGCGGTTTGCAATCTTGCTCGACGGTGGCGTGCAGTCCGCGCCCTCGATTAACGCGAAGTATTTCGGTGGCCGCGCGATGATCAGCGGCGGTCGGATGGGCGAGAAGGAAGCGCGCAATCTCTCGAGCGTGCTGGAGAATCCGTTGCAGACGCCGGTCAGCATCGAAGAAGAACGCAGCGTCTCGCCGACGCTTGGCTTGGACTCGATCCGCTCGAGCATCATCGCGGGTCTGGTCGGTCTCGCGATCACCTTGCTCTGCGTTGTGATCTACTATCGCTTCGTCGGTCTCGTCGCGAACCTTGCGCTGCTCGTCAATATCGTCCTGCTCATCGGCGTTCTGACGATGTTCAACTTCGTCCTCACGCTGCCCGGAATTGCGGGCATCATTTTGACCGTCGGCATCGCGGTCGACGCGAGCGTTCTCATCTACGAGCGGCTCCGCGAGGAGCTGGCGCTGGGCAAGACGCTCAAGATCGCGCTGCAATCCGCTTACGAAAAAGCCTTCAGCTCGATCTTCGACGCGAACGTCACCACTCTGATCACCGCCGCAATCCTGTTCTGGATGGCGAGCGGACCGGTGAAGGGTTTTGCAATCTCGCTGACCCTCGGCATTCTCGCCTCGCTGTTTACGGCGCTGATCGTTGGCCGCAGCATCCTCAGCTGGTTCATCGACACCGGCAAAGTGAAGAAGGTGACCATGCTGCACCTGATCTCGTCGCAGCACGTGAACTTCCTCGGCAAAGGGCCGATCGCGGTCGCTTGTTCGCTCGCCTTGATCATCGCGGGCGCGAGCGCGTTCGTGATTCGCGGCGATCGGAACTTCGGCGTCGATTTCAAGGGCGGCGACCTCATCAGTATGAGCAGCACGCAGCCGGTCTCGGTGCACGATGTGCGTGAGGCGATCAAGACGGTCCAGCTCCCGAACGGCCAGTCGGTGAACATGGAAGATGCGTCGATCCAGCAATCGCAGCAGGCGGGCAAAAATTACATCACGATTCGTGGCCCGCTGAACACGAGCGAAGCGATCGAGCGCGACGTGATGCAGAAATTGCCGCAGGCCGGCTTCAAGGTCGAACAAGCGGAACGCGTCGGTGCGCTGGTCGGCGGCGAGTTGGCCAAGAGTTCGCTCTGGGCGCTCGCCATCGGTATTCTCGGCATCCTGATCTACGTCACTTTTCGGTTCGAGTTGTCATTCGCGATCGGCGCGATTGTCGCCTTGCTCCACGACGTGATCATCACCGTCGGCATCTTCTCGCTGCTCGGTCGCGAGTTAACCCTGACCATGGTCGGCGCAGTCCTGACCATCGCGGGTTACTCGATCAACGATACGATCGTCGTCTATGACCGAATCCGTGAAGGTCTCGCGAGCGGTCGCAAAGGTTCGGTTGAGCAGATCATGAACGACAGTATTAACCAGACCCTAAGCCGCACCTTGTTGACCAGCGGCGTCACTTTGATTCCGATTCTTTGCTTGTTCCTCTTTGGCGGTTCCGTGCTGCGCGATTTCGCGCTCGCGATCATCATCGGCGTCGTCGTCGGCACCTACTCGTCTATCTTCATTGCTTCGCCGATCGTGCTTTGGTGGACGAACATGCGCGGCGGCGGCGGAGCGGGCTTACGGCGCGAGGTCATCGAGAAAACCACGCCCGCGACACCTGCGGCAGCCGTCCGGTCGTGAACTTATTCACAGGGTTGACGGTGCCTGAGCCGCCGCGTAGCATCCCCTCGCCGGCGTAGCCGGCTCTTTTTTCCACTTAGGAGACCACACCATGCCAGAAGTAATCGTTCGCAAAGGGGAGCCGGTTGATCGCGCTCTCAAGCGCTTGAAGAACAAACTCGACGCCGAGGGGATCCTCGAGGAAGTGCGTCGGCTGCGTGCTTTTGAGACGCCGACCCAGAAGACCCGTCGCAAGGCGAAGGCGAATGCGAAGCGCGGTCGGACGAAGTTCCGCTTCAACCCTTCGTAGGCGGCGTCAGACGCGGGTCCGCCGACAGCGGATCACCACTTCGGTCGTTCAGCAGCTCCGGTGGCATAGCCCCGGAGCTTTTTTGTGACCATGCTCATGATCAAGGGGCGGATAAGAGTGGCCGCGAGACGCAAGCCGCCCATCGCCAAGCCGGCCGCGAGCATCCCCTTCTTCTGCTCCTGGCCCTTCTTCTTCGCCCCGCCGTTCTCGATCATCAGCTTCTTCCGTCCGCCGCCGCGGATGGTCAGAATCAAACCAATCAGCGTCGCAGCAGCTGCCCAGACTTTGCTTCGGCGCTGGAACGACTTCTTGAACTTCAACGGGAAGTTCAGCTCGTAACCGAGCCCGCTCAGGTCACGCGCGAGTCGATCGCGCGAATGGGCAATCTCCTGCCTCAAGTCGAGGGTTGATTTTTCCGGTCGGTGCTCTTGAGCCATTCGCGATCCCTTTTCAGTTCGTTAAGTGTGGCGCCAAACATCGGCTTCTTCAGCTGCGTGATGGCAAAGAATGCACTCCCGCCGGCCAGCAGCAGGTGCAGGATCGCCGCGCAAAACGCGATCCACACCCATGACACGCCGGCCGCGTGCGCGATCCCGAAGACGATGCTGACGATGAGGAAAATGTAGCCGGCGCCGAGCAGCACAATGGCCCCGATCAGCCCAGCCACGAGCAGGACGATGTGGACCAGCGCCCCCTTCGACTCGCGCACGAAAAGCGCGAGACGGCATTCGAAGAATGCCGCCAGCGAATTCGCAAACGAGACAACGTTGGTCAGCAATCCCGCATGCCCAGCGGGATTGCGGAACCGCATCGGTTCGCCGGCCATTCAGCGGACTAACGCCGGAACATCACGCCGAGGATGAACCCGATGCCGAGTGCGGAAAAGACCGCCTTGGTCGGATTTTCGCGGACGTACTGCTCGCCATCGTCCTGCAGCGTGCGGACGCGCGTTTGCGCATCTTCCCACACCTGCTCGGCTTTGCCGCGATACTCGCCCGCCATCTGCGTCGCCGCGCTGCGTATGTCTTCTGCCGCCTGACGCGCGTGCGTCCGGCTGCTCTCGATTCGATCTGCTCCTGGCATGCCGCCGCCCGATGCCCCTGAGCCCATCGATCCGCCGCCGCCGGTTGATCCGCCGCCGCCTTGATTGCCTTGATTTTCTTCAGCCATGGTTTGTCTCCTTGTCGATTTCTAAACGAGAGCCTCGGCACCAGCTTCACTGGCGCAATGCGAAACGCTCTCTCCTCCAACAAACGGAAATGACGGCGCGAATGCGCTTACTTCTCACGGAAGATGATGCGCGCTTTCGTCAGGTCGTAGGGCGAAAGTTCCACCTCCACCTTGTCGCCCGGCACGATGCGGATGAAGTGCTTGCGCATCTTTCCGGAGATGTGCGCGAGAACGTTCCGATTCCCGGGGAGATCGACGCGGAACATCGTCCCGGGCAAGACCTGCGTGACGGTTCCTTCAGTGACGATTTGATCCTCTTTCGGCACGCCGAAAAGTATTCACCTGCGAAATTTTCTCAAGCATCCCGCGGCGCGTTTTCACTCATCGCGCAACGAAATGGGGCGCATGTATTCGCGCTTCTCGTCCCGCTTCCACCACGCGCCTGTCGCACGATGTTCCGCCACGGAAGTGAAGCGATATTCGAACAGGATCGCGCGAAGGAAACGCGGCGGTTTGTCCCCGAATGGATTGCTCTCGAGCAGGCGCAGGACCGGCGGGCTGTTCACGAGCAAGCCTTGCGCAAGACCGTAGAACCATGGGTTGCTCCGCGTGCTGCCGAGCGCGGCGAACCACATCTGCCAGTCGAGCCGCGGTTGATGCGGTTGCACCCAGCGCGGCGCGCGATCGAGATCGCCCGGCTTCCATTTGAAGGTGTAGGGCAGCCAATCAACACCGTCCGCGCTGCCTTCCACTACGATCTCCGGTCGCGTCTTCGTCATCACGCGAAAGAGTCCGTAGCCGTTCGCAATACGGAACGGCTCCACGCGTTGGTAGATCGCGCTGATCGGCGACGGCCAGTCGGCTTCAGGTCTGAAGGATTGGAAAATGTGAAACGCTGTGAGCGGCAGCGTCAGCACGAGCACGGCTATCGACGCCCAGCTTTGGATCGTCGGGATTCGGCGCGAGACGCATGGCCTTTCACGGAGACGCCGCACAAAGGCCGGCCAGATCTGGTCGTCGATTAGCAGCAGCGAAAGAACGGCGGTGAGCAGATTGAAGAACGCATAGTTCCCGGTGAGCCCGATGCCGATCTGCAACGCGACGATAATTGCGCAGCCGATCACGCGAAACCGCCGCGGCGTCCAAATGAGAAACGGCGCGACCAGCTCAGCCACGAGCGTGAAAGCAGTCGTCGCGCGCTTGAACCACTCGGGCGCCTGAAATGCCCACCAGCCGAGGACCGTGGGCAATGGTTGCGTCTCGAAGTGGTAGTTCATCGCGGTCAGGTCCGCCCATGAACTGTCGCCGCTCGTGAGCTTCACCACGCCCGACATGAACATCAGTTTGAAGAGCAGCAGCTTGAGCAGAAACAGCGCGACGGGCGGGACGGGTTCATCGTTCGTTAGGCGCCAGCGCCAGGGCGCGAAGAAGATGGCGAGAAATCCTGTCTCGAGCAGCAGGATGTCCCATTGAAAATTCAGAAACGGCTGACCCGCGATCGTGAGCGAGAGATAGCAAACATAAGCGCCCAATAGCGCAATCGCCGGGATCAAACCCGTGATGATCAAGAGCGAAAACAACACGCCCGTCCCACAGAGCAAATGCAGAAACCCGTCGCTCGCATTCAACCAGCAAAGCGTGGGCAACAACCACTCCACGCCGGAACCGACGCGCGCCCGCGCCATAGGCAGAAACTGCGCGACCGGCGAGATGCCGTTGCTTCCCATTAGCCCGTCGATTTGCGACCAGAGTGAGACAAATGCGATCAGGAAAATCACCCCTAACGAGCGCAGAAAAATCTGCCGCGTCGCGCCGTAGGTCGGCCGGCGAACGTCATTCCCCCAGAGCACGCGCGTGCCGAACGACGCGAGCTGCCGATGGCGCGCGATCATTTTGTAGACGACCTCGCTGAG
>JALZAD010000143.1 GCA_030948555.1 Verrucomicrobiota bacterium
CGTCGATCGTCTGCGTCGCGGACGAATCCGCGTTATTAGGTCCGCCCGCAAAGAAGTTGACGCCTCCGCCAAATTTCGCCGAAACAGCCGGCTTCATGGCGTTCGCATCCGAGCTCGTGGCATCGTAGCGCACGACGGAAAAGTTCGAAGTGGTGGTCCAGCCGACCGGCGGAGCAGCGACGCTGTAATTGGAAGCGCCCGGAGAGGCTTCCGCGTCCCCGTTCACAATCAGATTCGTGTCAAGCGGGGTAGCCGCGGAGAGGGCACCGGATAGGAGCGGGACCGCGACGGATGCGAGCGAATGAAAGAGGCGACGGAAGCAATGATGGGGGTTCTTCACGTCAATAACGCAAAAAATCCTCGCCGATCGTCTCAACAATCGTAAAAAATCTTCGGGAGCGCCGGAACTTCCAGCGTTTTTTTCCCCTCAGCGTCGATGGGAATCAGGCGGCGCGAAGGGGGAGTAGCGCATCAGCCAATCGTCATCGTCACTTCGAGCGCAGTGGAGAAACGCGGCGACGTCAGCGGCAAGCGGCGACCCCGGTTGGCATGCCGCCGCGAGCACCCGCTCGCGCTCCGCTTACGAGCTGCACTCGAAAGCATCCGCGAGGATCGCCTTTAGTTTTTGCCAATGGCTTGCGGTCATCCCAGTCTTCTCCTCCTCACCAACGCAAGAAATCGCGGCGTGATGTCTCAACTTTCGCCGTTAGTTCGTTCTCGACCGCTCCGTGCGCCGTCTTTACCGTAAGATATGTCGGATAGCGCAGCCTCAGGGATCGATCCGACAGAGGCGCGTTTTCTTGCCGGGCTCAACGGCGGTGGCGGAGACGCTCTGGCCGCTGGGATGCCTGCGGTTTACGAGGAGTTGCGCCAGCTCGCAGCGCATTATCTGCGGGACGAACGGAGCAGCCACACATTGCAGCCGACCGCGCTGGTTCACGAAGCTTACCTGCGACTGCTCGATCAACATCAGATCGACGCAACAAACCGGGAGCAACTGCTCGGCCTTGCCGCGCGCATGATGAGGCGCATTCTCACCAATCACGCCATCGCGCGAACGGCCGAGAAGCGCGGCGGCCGGGACGCAGTCCGGCTTTCACTCGATGATGCCCTTGAGTTTTACGAACACCGAGACGTAGGAGTAATCGCTGTCGACGGAGCGTTAAAGGAGCTGGCACTTCTTGACGCCCAACAGGCAGAAATCGTCGAGCTGCGCTTCTTCGGCGGCCTTACCGTCGAGCAGATTGCGAAGGTTCTTGTTATCTCCGAGGCGAAGGTGAAACGCGAGTGGGCGACGGCGAAACTATGGCTAAAAGTCCACTTATCGGATGCGAGCTAGATGAGTGAGAGGGAGACATCGCCCGCTAAGCTCCTGCCGCGAGAGACACTGACGCCGGCAAGGTGGCAGCGAATGAAAGAGATCCTGGCGACGGCTCTCACAATCAGCGACCGCCAGGAAAGGACCGCCTTTGTTGCACAAGCTTGTCGGCACGACGACGAACTCCAGCGCGAAGTCGATCGTTATCTCAATCAGACGACGACGGTCTTCGAGGAATGCGCTGACCGTGTCACCGAGGAAGTCTCGCCTGCCGGCGGCCGATTCGGTGCCTATGAAATCCTGCGTGAGCTGGGGCGCGGCGGGATGGGCACGGTCTGGCTCGCGCGCAGGGCTGATCTGCAATTCGATCGGCTGGTCGCGATCAAGCTTCTGAAGCGCGGGACGGACACAGACGAAGTGCTCCGCCGTTTCGAGTCGGAGCGGCAGATCCTGGCGCAGCTCGATCACCCAAATATCGCGCGCCTGCTGGATGGTGGGACGACTGCTGACGGCCTGCCTTATTTTGTGATGGAACATGTCGCAGGCGCCCGGCTGACGGACTATGCCTTCGCGCAGTCATTGAAGATTCGCGCAAAGATCGAGCTGTTCCTGAAAATCTGCAGCGCCGTGCAATTCGCCCACCAGAACCTCGTGGTTCATCGCGATCTTAAACCGGCGAACATCCTCGTCACCGCGGAAGGCGAACCAAAACTGCTCGATTTTGGCATCGCCAAGCTTCTCGCCGCGGCGGACAGCGGTTGGGCAATGATGACCATGGCAGGACGTGAGCGATTGACTCCCGGTTACGCCTCGCCGGAGCAAGTAAGGGG
>JALZAD010000144.1 GCA_030948555.1 Verrucomicrobiota bacterium
AGTTTGTCCGGCGTACGATTACAGCTGCTCTCCACGAGGAAGGCGAGCGGGCAGTAGTTCACGACAAAGTGTGCGGCGAAGAACTCGTCGGGCGTGCCGAAGCGTTGCGCGAACAATCCCCACAGCCGCTTCCCACTGATCTCAGTGCGTGGACAATCGAAGCCCGTGATCAGCCGCTTCGGATGCATGGCGGCGGGCGTTTTGATTGGCGTGCGAATGCCGAGCCAATCACGTACCGCGGCGACTTCGCCGAATGGCACGCCCGTTTGCACCATCCCGAACGGCCCGGGATTCATCCCCAGAAAAACCGCGCGCTTGCGGCTGTTTCCGTAGCGACGCAGGTAATCTTCGTGAGCGGCCCACGCGTAGTCGAGTGGGTTGTAGACGTGCGAGACCGGAGCGGCGAAACGCAGGCTCTTCATCGCGTCGCGCAGCGTTTGCGCGGCCGCGATCAGTTGCTCGCTCGCCTTGCTGCGGCCCTTCATATTGTTCGCCATGCTCGATCCTTCTGCTGACGAGATTCGTGAATGGGGCAAGTCCGCGTTCGATCTGATCGCGGAATATATCGGGGGCATTCGCGCGCGCCGCGTCTATCCGCAAACCTCGTCGGATGAGATTCGCCGGCAACTCGACGCGGCCCTTCCCGAGGACGGAACGAACCTCGAGTACCTCCTCGGCACGTTCCGCGATGTGCTCATTCCGCTCAGCCGGCAAAACGCGCATCCGCGAATGTTCGGCTATGTGCAATCGCCCGGCGTCGCAATCGGTGCGTTGGCCGATCTGCTCGCCTCCGCGTTGAACGCGAACCTCACGGTCTGGCGTTCTGCCCCCGCCGGCGTGGAACTGGAACGGCTGACGATCGACTGGATTCGGCAGATCCTTGGGTTTGCGCCGGGTGCCGGCGGGCTGTTCGTCAGCGGCGGCTCGATCGCGAACTTCTCCGCGCTCGCCACCGCGCGGGAAGCGGCGCAGCACTCGTTAGGCAAAACGCTCCGCGTTTACGCATCGACCGAGACGCACCACTCCATCGCGAAGGCGGCCCGGCTGCTCGGGATGGGACGCGGGAGCGTCTGCGCTATCGGGGTCGATGACCGGTTCAAGATCCGCATCGACGAGCTGCGTGCGAAGATCACGGCCGACATCGATGCCGGGCATGTGCCGTTCTGCGTAATCGGAAACGCCGGAACGGTAAACACCGGCGCGTGCGATCCGCTGCGCGAGATCAGAAAAGTCGCGGACGAATTTGGTTTGTGGATGCACGTCGACGGCAGCTACGGCGGGTTCGCCATCCTCGCGGAAGCAGCACGCGAACGCTTCGCCGGCATCGCGGATGCAGATTCTGTCGCGCTCGATCCGCACAAGTGGCTTTACCTGCCGCTCGACTGCGGCTGCGTGATCTACCGTGATCCCGAAGCGGCCCGCGCGACCTTTGCGCATGACGCCGATTACACGCGGATCATCGGCCACGAAGCCGACGAGGCGTTCGCGTTTTGGGATTACGGTCCTGAGCTTTCGCGCCGTTTTCGCGCGCTGAAAGTGTGGATGCTGTTGAAGGCAGTTGGCCTGCGCGCGCTCGGCGATTCGATCGCGAAAGACCTCGCCTGCGCGAGGCACCTGGAGTCGTTAGTCCGCGCGAGCGATGACTTCGAAATGCTCGCGCCGGTCGAGCTTTCGATCGCGTGTTTCCGGCATGTGCCCGCGGAGTTGCGCGGCAAAGATGAAGAATTGAACCCGTGGAACGAACGGCTGCTCGTCGCGCTGCAACGCGATGGGAGCTCGTACTTATCGAACGCGATGATCAACGGACAGTTCGCGCTCCGCGCCTGCGTGATGAATTACCGCACCACGCTGCGCGACATGGAAATCCTGCTGGCCGACCTACGCCGCGTCGCAGAGCTGTTACCGATTGCTCGTTAGGCGTCAGAGCGCGCCCGCCGTGTTCGAGAGGGTGATGTTCTCGAGCACGACCGAAGGCGGCTGCGCGAGCGCATAGGCAACCGCGCTCGCGATCTGTTCGGCGGACATCATTTTGTCGCGCGGCCAATCCCCTTCCACGCCCTGCCATATGTCGGTGTCGGTCGCGGCCGGGTAGATGTTGATCACGCGGATACCACGCGGCCGCAGTTCTGCGCGGACCGACTGCATGAACCCCTCGAGCGCGAACTTGCTCATGCAATAACTGCTCCAGCCGGCAAAACCGGTCTTCGCCGCGATGGAAAGGATGTTCACGATGCTGCCTCCGTCCGGCATTGAGAGCGCGACTTTTTGCGTAAGGAGAAACGGCGCGGTGACGTTGACGTCGACGGTACGCTGCCACTCGCCTAACGAGACCTCGCTGAAGGGTTTCACGACCGCGATGCCGGCGTTGTTAACCAGAACATCGACCACGCCGAGCTCCAGCTTCGCGACGGCGTTCGCCTCGGAGAGTTCGCAGCGGATGATCTCAGTCCGCGCACCGCGTTCCTCGGCTCTGCGTTTCGTTTCCTGCAGCGCATTCTCATCGCGGCCGTGCAGAAGCAGCGTGCTCTCAGGTGCCGCAAGTTTCTCCGCGATCGCACGGCCGATTCCGCGGCTCGCACCAGTGATCAGGATGCGCTTCATCAGACGCTTTTCCGCAAGGTGAAGCGATTGTTCAACGTCTCCCAGAGCCGCAGCCTAACGAGTCGATCAGCGAGCAGCGGATTCATTTTGCCCCAGAGCGCCTCGACAATGTTTTCGCCGGTCGAGGGGTGCGCACGGAATTCCGTTGTCTCGAGATCGAGGTGCTTGTTGTTCCAATCCGCGACCGCGCTGCGCATTCCGTTCTCCAGCTCGGCGAAGTTAAAAAGCGTGCCGCTCCGTTCGTCGTACTGCCCGCCGACCATTGCTTCCGCGACGTAGAGGTGGCCGTGGCCGCGCGGGTTGTTGCACTTGCCGTACATCCGCAGGTTGTCGTCCGGCGAATGCTGGTAGCTCTGCAAGCGATGGACCGCGCTGAACGGCATTTGCATCGCAAGCAGATGCTCGCCGCGAGCGGTGTATTCGGCGAAGAAGTCGGAACGCTCGTGCAGGCGCACGCGGTCGAGCGGCAGGGTCGCATCGGCGCGCTGAAAGATGTAGGCCGCAAGCGCTTCCGTCGTCATGGGCGAGTCGCGCAATGCCGGCACCTCGACGTTCAGATTGCGATGGTCGAGCTCGGCTTGGAGCGCAGCGATGGTTGCGTCGAGATCGTTTTGCCTAACGAGAGGTTCAGTCGTGCCTCCCGAACGAGCCGTCATGCGGACGCGGTAATCGTGGCCATGTCCATGCGGCGACGCCGCGACACCGAAGAGCTGCTCGTTTTCCTCCGCTGAAAGATGCGGCGAACTGGTCGCGCGCGCGGCGCTGAAGCGAAAGTCGTAGTTCGATTCTACGACGCCGCTGGCGAACGCGGTCGCGCCGCGTTGCGGTGTTTCCTCGAGATAAACCGCGGTCAGTTCCGCGCCCGATCCATGGAAAAGCGGCGCAACGTCCGCGAGTAGTTGCTGGGCGACGTTCTCCGCCGTCGGGACCGCGTCGGCGAAGCTCGCGTTGTCTTCATTCAAGAAGCGATGGTCGTAGCGGTCATCGATCACCGCGCCCGCGCGTTGCTTGATCTCGCTGATGTTCATCAGCATGCCGGTCGCTGAGTTTACCTCGCCGGAGAAGACGAACCAGACGACGTAATTCCGCCCCGCGCCATAGCGCGCGCTCGTCTCTTCACCGAAAAGGCTACGATTCTCTTCCGATGACTTGCCTGGCAGAAAGAGGCGTCGCGAGGC
>JALZAD010000110.1 GCA_030948555.1 Verrucomicrobiota bacterium
TAGAGCCGGCCGTCTTCGCCGATCTGCATCCAGGCGATGTCGTCGCCAATCGTCGTCACCTTCCAGCCTTTGAAATGCTCCGGCGGAATGAGCATGGCGAAGTTGGTTTTGCCGCAGGCGCTCGGAAATGCGGCCGCAACGTAGTGCTTCTCACCTTCCGGTGATTCGACGCCGAGGATGAGCATGTGCTCGGCGAGCCAACCTTGCTGCCGCGCCAGATAAGAGCCGATGCGGAGCGCGAGACACTTTTTTGAAAGCAGCACGTTGCCGCCGTAACCGGAGCCGACGGAAACGATCGCGTTGTCCTGCGGGAAATGCGCGATCCAGCGCCGGTCAGGATTCACATCGAGCAACGAATGCGTCCCGCGATTCCACTCCGCGTTCGCGCCGCCCTCCTCGAGTCGCTTGACCGCGACGTCGCCCATGCGCGTCATGATGCGCATGCTAAGCACGACGTAGATCGAATCGGTGATCTCAAACCCGACCTTGGTCAGCGGCGAATCCGGCGGCCCCATGATATACGGGATGACAAACATCGTCCGTCCCTTCATCGCGCCCTTCAGCATTCCGTTGAGCTTGGTGTATGTCTCGGCCGGATCGGCCCAATGATTCGTCGGGCCGGCTTCCTCTTTCGTCGGCGTGCAGATGAGCGTGAACTGCTCCACCCGTGCGACGTCGTTCGGGTTCGAGCGGTGCAAGTAGGAGCGCGGCACCTTCTCCTCATTCAGCTTCAAGATGATGCCCTGCTTCTGCGCTTCGCCTAACAAGTAGTCGTTCTCGCGCTCCGAGCCGTCGACCCAAAAAATGTTGTCCGGCTGGGTCAACTTCGCCACGTCCTGCACCCACTCGAGCACCGCCTGGTTGCTCGGCTTGTTGTCCCCGATTCCGCTCGGCGGATGAATGGCAGGTGCGAGTTGGTCCATAAAAATTGGCGTTGAGATTAGCCTGGCCGGGCTAAGGGAACGCTAATTTTGGCCGCGGCGTTGCATTGGCCAAGCGAATTTTCCGCTCCGCCGGAAGGTGCAGCTTGCACGGGTGAAACGCGCGCCGTTTATTCCCGCATGTTCGGAGTCACCACGTCGGATGACTACAAGCCCGTGACCTGGGTCGGCCGTTACCCGATCGATGTCACAACGCTGCTCGTCGGGCTGCATGTCGCCTGCGCGGTCATCATCGCGCTCCTGTTTTTCGGCAACACCACGGGCGTGCTCGATTACCTGCAATTCGACAGCGCCGCGGTGCTCGGACGATTTCAGGCGTGGCGCCTCGCTACTTACGCGCTCATTCATTCGCCCGCCGGGCTGCTCTGGTTTGCGATCGAGATGTACATGCTCTTCACCTTCGGCCGTGAGGTGGAACGCTTCATCGGACGGCGCGCTTTCATCGTCCTCTACACGCTGCTCCTCCTTGTTCCGACTGTGCTGCTCACTGTTCTCGGCCTCTGGACACGGCTCGGCATGGCTGGTTCCGGCACGTTGCACTTCGGCGTCTTCCTCGCCTTCGCAGCCATTTATCCCAACGTCGAAATGATGATGCTGCGCATCCAGACGAAGTGGATCGCGCTCATTCTCGTCGCCATCGGCACCCTCGTAGCGATGGCGGGACACGACTGGGCGACGTTGATTACGCTCTGGGCCACGGCTGCGGTGGCGTTTCTCTACGTGCAGAATCGCGGGATTGGTTCTGAGCTCGAATGGTGGAGCGCGCTCAAGGAGAAGCTTTCGCCGAAGCCCAAGTTCCAAGTCGTTCCACGTGTCTCGCCCCGGCGCACGGTCGAGCCTGAGAACGTGCATGAATCGATCGATCCGATCCTCGATAAGATTGCGAAGTCGGGCATCAACAGCCTGACGACGAACGAGCGGCGGGCACTGGATCGCGCGCGGAATCAGTTGCTCAAGAAGGGCAAGTAGCGTGCGAGCGGAGCGACTGAGTCAGTAACGCTCCTGCACGACCAGTCCGTCATCCTGAGGCTGGCGAAGCGCGCCGAAGGACCTCACATCCTCGCTGCTGATCACGCGCAGCATTAGGCGTCCGTCCATCACCCTATGTGAGGTCCCTCGCCGTCTTCGCGGCTCGGGATGACACCGCTTAGAGCGCGCGCAGTGATGATCGCAACTTCGGCCGCGCGAGTCACTCCAGCAGAAGTGAACCTTCGCGAAGAATCTGCACGAAATCCTTCGCGTTCGCAGCATTCAAGAGCGCGTCGCGCGTCGTTTCTTCTCTCGTTAGGCGCGCGAGTGCGCCGACGCAGACCAGGTAGTCGTTAATCAACCGCTGCGGGACAGCGATAAGGAAGATCAGCTTTGCCGCGTCACCCCCGCTGAACGAAACCCCCGCGGCGCTGCGTCCAATTCCAAGCAATATCTCCGAGACGTGATCCGTCCGCGCATGGGGAAAGGCCACCCCGTTGCCGACGTAGGTTGTGGTCGCGCGCTCCCGACTCGCTACCTGCGCGATGAACTTTTCCGGCTCGCGCAACTTGGCCGCGCCTTCCATGGTCGCAGCGATCTCACGCAGCGCCCCTTCCCAAGTCTCCGCGCGGAGTTCGAGCACCACCTGCGCTTCGTCGAGCACGTCTGCGAGCACTACAGCCATAGGGCCGAGGAAATGTTGGATTCTCCCGGCAAACGCAGTTATCGAGTTATCGGCTTCGCCGTGGCAAACGAAAACACTCAGACTGGAACGACCGACGAGCGCACCGTCTCGGTCCAGCGCAGCATCTACGACCCCAGCTACGTCAATGCGCTCTCGCATTTCTACCGCGGCGAACTCGGCCGCATCATGATCTGGCGGCAGCGCCTCGACATCACCACGAACTGGGCCATCACCTCGAGCACCGCGATTATCACAATCGCCTTTGCGAACCGCGAGGTGCCGCACATCATCTTCTTTTTCAATCTCGCCATCGTCTGGGGGATGCTCTGGATCGAAGCGCGGCGGTATCGTTTCTACGACGCCTTCCGCGCCCGGGTGCGCATGCTGGAGGCCCACTTTCTCGTCCCGATGGTGATGGAGAATCGCGGGATGTTGCAGGGCGAATGGAAGAAGCTGGTCTGCGAAGATCTCATCCTGCCGCGGTTTAAGATCAGCCGGCTCGAAGCGGTCGGCCGGCGTCTGAAGCGCAACTACACCTTCATCTTCATCCTCATCATGGTGGCGTGGGTGACGAAAATTTTCCTGCACGCGAACGAGCCGATCGACAGCGCGGGTTCGTTTTACCGCGCGCTGAGCGTCGGGCACATTCCGGCCTGGGTCGTCGCTTTCATTTTCGGCGGAACGTTTGCCCTCGTGATTGGGATCACGGTTTGGGTGGGAAGGAAGACGACCGGCGAAATCTCCGAGTTCGGCGCGCATCGTTCCCTGTGGAAGATTTGATGATTCAACTGTCATCCCGAGCGAAGTCGAGGGACCCCGTGGCGGTATCGGGATGACCAACAACGATTCCTCGACTCCGCTGCGATCCGCTCGGAATGACGGCTTTTGACAAACTGTACGATGTCGTTGCGCACCTGCGCGCGCCGGACGGCTGTCCGTGGGATCGTGAGCAAACCAACGACTCGTTAGTCCCGAAGCTCCTCGAGGAAGCCTACGAAGTCGCGCACGCCATCCGCGAAAGCGACGACGCGAATCTGCGCGAGGAATTGGGCGACGTTCTCCTGCTCGTGCTCATGCATGCGCAGATCGCGAGCGAGCGAACGGACTTCGGGATCGAGCAGGTGATCGAAGATCTCACCGCAAAGTTAATCCGCCGTCATCCGCACGTCTTCGGCGAAGCAAAGGCGAACGATGCCGGCGAAGTCGTGAAGGTTTGGGACAACGTGAAGCGCGAAGAGAAACGCGCGACGCAGAAGCATTACCTCACCGGCGTCGCGGAGGCGCTGCCCGCGCTGATGCGTGCGCAGAAAGTGCAGAAGAAAGCCGCGCACGTGAACTTCGATTGGAACAACATCGCAGACGTCGTGGCGAAGGTGGACGAAGAGCTCGTCGAGGCGAAAGAAGCGATCGCCGCAGACGCGCAGGAGCACGTCGCGGAGGAAATCGGCGATCTCCTTTTTGCCGTGGTGAACCTCGCGCGGAAGGAACACCTCGACGCCGAGACGCTCCTGCAAACTGCGACGGATAAGTTCGTCCGCCGTTTCAACGCGCTGGAAGATGAGCTCCACGCGCAGGGCAAACAGCTCGGCGAACTCGAGCTCGAAGAGCTCGACGCAATCTGGAACGCGCAGAAAGCCGCCGCCGCTTCAGCGGTCTAGCGCAGCCAGCGCCTCGGCGAGGGTCGCACCGAATGAGACGATCCCGTCTTTGTGGCCGGCCATGACGAATATCTTCTCGTCAGCCAAGTCGGTTGTCGCGAAGAGCCGCCGCACTTCCGTTGCCATTTCCGGCGTGCCATACTCAACCGCGCCGGATGTTGTCGGCGCCACGTGCAGCAAACGAGTCCACAACCCCGGCGCGTGGCAATGAATCACCGCCCGCGCCGCGGCGTTCGCTTCGTAAACGGCCGCATGCGTGAGCGACTCGGATGAAGCAACCGCGCCTTCGCAGCGCAGCCAGTTTCTCTCGAACTGATACGCCGTCACCTTCGCGAGATCTTCGAGAGCTAACGTTCGATGTCCACCTGTTCCCGTCGCAGTGACATAGAAAGCGCTGCTCTCTTCCGCTCGAACGCTGATGTTGCCGAAACCAATTCCGTTTTCGTCCACGCCCATCCATCCGCGCTGCAGTAGTCGCTCGCGACAGCGGTTCAGTTCATCGAGCTGATGGAATTCTCGGAGCTCGCGCGCGACGTGTTCGAATTGGAACTTAACGACGCCCGTCTCGCTCACGATCTGTGTTCCGGAAAGAGACCGAGGATACTGGTCTCGTTCGCCTCACAGATGCCGCGCTCGGTGATCAATCCTGTAACGAGACGCGCCGGCGTGACATCAAATCCATAGTTCGCGGCCGGGCTCGCTTCCGGCGCAATCAGGACCTCGCGGTGTTCACCGTTCGTCATTCCATCGGCGCGCTTCACTTCATCGGCGCCGCGCTCCTCGATCGGGATGGCCGCGCCGTCGCGCAGCGTCCAATCGAAGGAAGAAGAAGGGAGCGCGACGTAAAACGGGATGTTGTTATCGCGCGCGGCGAGCGCCTTCAGATACGTGCCAATCTTGTTCGCGACGTCGCCGGTGAAGGTCGTCCGATCCGTGCCGACGATCACGAGATCAACCTCGCCGCGCTGCATGAGGTGCCCGCCCGTGTTGTCGGCAATCAAGGTGTGCGGCACGCGATGTTGCCCAAGCTCCCACGCGGTCAGCTTCGCGCCCTGATTGCGCGGACGCGTTTCGTCCACCCAGACGTGGACGGGCAATCCCGAATCATGCGCGGCGTAGATCGGCGAAGTGGCCGAGCCGTAATCCACAAACGCCAGCCAACCGGCATTGCAATGCGTGAGCACGTTGACGGGCTTGCCGCCTTTCCGCTCGGCGATCTCCTGCACCAACGAGAATCCGTGTTCGCCGATCCGGCGGCAGTACTCCGCATCTTCCCGCGCGATCTGCTCCGCCGTTTCGCGCGCGCGATGCACCGGATCAGTGGCGTCACGACACGCCTTGAGCTGGCGGTCCACGGCCCACGCGAGATTCACCGCCGTCGGACGCGTCGCTTTCAGCAGCGCGGCAGCTGCTTCCAAATCGACGCCTGTTCGCGCAGCAAGATACATCCCGAAAGCCGCCGCCGCTCCAATCAACCCCGCGCCGCGTACATGCATGTCGCGGATCGCGGTCGCCATTTGCTCGACGGTCGCGATGTCTTCGATGACGAAGCGATGCGGCAGAAATCGCTGCTCGATGATCTGCACGACCGCGGTGTCGTCCGCTTTAAGCCAGATTGTCTGATAATGGCGGCCGTCGACCTTCATCCCCTCTCGATTACGAGCAGGATTCCTAAGGCGGGCAAGAGCGAAGCGCCGTTTACAAATCGCGACCTTCGGACATATTCCACGTCCCCGATGGCCATCCTGCTCAATATCCTGCT
>JALZAD010000203.1 GCA_030948555.1 Verrucomicrobiota bacterium
CCCCTTCACGTGAATGGGCGAGGTCCTTCGCCGTCTTTGCGGCTCAGGATGACGGGTGGCATAACGGGGGACCGCACTCGATGAATGCAGTGATTGCATGCGGCGGCACCGGCGGGCACTTGTTCCCGGGACTTGCGGTTGCTGAAGTCATGCGCGAGCGGGGCCACGAAGTCCTGCTCTTCATCTCAGAAAAGGAGATCGATAGCGTCGCGGTTTCGAAGCATCCGGAGTTCCGTTTCGAGAAGCTGCCGACCATCGGCCTGCCGTCTCCGTTCTCGCCTGCGATCGTGCGCTTCATGCAGCGGTTCAACGAGAGCCTCTCGGCCTGCCGCCGCATCTACCGAAGCTTCCAGCCGAACGTCGTTCTCGGCATGGGCGGCTTCACTTCTACGGCGCCGATTCTCGCCGGCCGGCTGCGGAAAATCCCGACCTTCATCCACGAATCGAACGCCATTCCCGGCAAAGCGAATCGCATGACCGCGCGCATGGTCAGCGCGGTGCTGGTCGGCTTCAGTGAATGCGCGCCGTTCTTTCCGAAAGTGAAAACGGAAGTGACCGGCACACCGATTCGCTCCGATCTGCAGCGCATCGATCGCAACGAAGCGCGCCGTCGTCTCGGGCTGCGCGAGGATCTGCGCACCTTGCTCGTGATGGGCGGCAGCCAGGGGGCGGCCGGAATTAACCAGGCGATGATCAAGTCGTTGCCCGCGCTACAAGGCGAGCCGCTGCAGGTCATTCATCTCACCGGCGCGCGCGATGAACGCCTCGCCGCGGACAACTATCAGCGCGAGAATATTCCGGCCTTTGTCGCCGCCTTTCATCACGCGATGGAGGAGCTCTATAGCGCGGCCGATGTGGCGATCGCGCGTTCCGGGGCGGCGAGTTTGTCGGAGCTGGCGGTCTTCGAGTTGCCCTCCATCCTGATCCCGTATCCCTACGCGGCGGAAGACCATCAGACGCGCAACGCAGAGATTTTCGCGCGCGCCAATGCCGCCATCATGCTGCGCGAGTCCGAAATCTCTGACGACGTTCTCGCCCGCAAGATCCGCGAGCTGCTCGGCGACGCGACCAGCTTGCGCACCATGTCGGAAAACGCCGCGAAATTGGCGCCGAAAAACGCTGCGTCACTTGTTGTCGAGACGATCGAGAGATATAGCCAACGCGCATGATCGCCGCCGCCGAAAATGACCTGCAAAAACAGCTCACGCACGAGCGGCATCGCGTGCATTTGATCGGCGTGGCGGGGAGCGGAATGAGCGGGATTGCGGCCTTACTTCTCGAGCTCGGGCATCAGGTCAGCGGGTCGGACCGTGTCGCTTCGGTTGAAACAAAACGGCTCGAGCGGTTGGGCCTGCGTTTTCACCTGAAGCATCTCGCCGAAGACGCGGCCGACGCAGAGATCGTGGTCTATTCGTCAGCGATTAAACCGGACAACGCGATCCTTGCCGCCGCGCGCGCGGCCGGCAAAGCAACCGTTCGCCGTGCGGAAGCGCTCGCTGCAATCATGCAGGGCAAGCGCGGGATCGTGATCGCCGGCATGCACGGGAAGACGACGACGTCTTCGATGGCGGCGCATCTCTTTCGCGAAGCGGGTCTGAATCCGTCGCATTATGTCGGAGCGGAGATTCCGATTCTCGGCGCCAATGCGCATTGGAATCCACGCGGCGATTACTTCATCGCGGAGGGCGATGAGAGCGACGGCACGATCTGCTACTTCCGCCCCGAGCACGCGCTTATCCTTAATATAGAAGAGGAGCACCTCGACTTTTACGCCGACCTGGCCGCGATCGAGTCGGTCTTCAACAAGCTGCTCGCGCAGACCAGCGGCACGGTTTTCTACTGCGCGGATGATGGGAACGCGGCGCGCCTTTGCGCGCATCGTGAGCGCTCCGTTTCGTTCGGCTTTACTGAAAACGCGGACTTCCGCGGGAGCGATGTTGAGCTGAAGGATTTCGCGTCCGTCTTCTGTGTGCATCGCCGCGGCGAAAAGCTCGGCGAAGCGGTCCTCAACGTTCCCGGGCGTCACAACGTCAGCAACGCAATCGGCGTGATCGCGCTCGGGATGGAACTCGGCGTCCCATTCGAGAAAGTCGTCTCGTCGCTCCGCCATTTTCAACACGCACGCCGCCGGTTCGAGATCAAATACTCGAGCGATCGCTACCTGCTGGTCGATGATTACGCGCATCATCCGACGGAGATTCGCGCGACCATCGCGACCGCGAAATCGACCGGCCGAAACCGCGTGCTGACGATGTTCCAACCGCATCGTTACTCGCGCACCAAAGCGTTGCGGAAGGAATTCGGCGCCGCTTTCGCCGAAGCGGATCGCGTCCTCGTGGCGGATGTTTACCCGGCGAGCGAAGCGCCCATTCCCGGAATCACCGGCCAGACAATTGTCGATGAAATGATCGCGCAAGGACATCGCGGCGCGATGTATCAACCGCGTCTCGACCGGCTGCATTGCGAGGTCGGCAACATGATCGAGTCCGGCGACATGGTGCTGAGCCTCGGCGCCGGAAATATCCATGAGCAGCTGTCATTGCTCGCTGCGGATCTCGTGATTTCCGAGAAGCTGCAGGAGATCGTCGGCCCGCACGGCGAGGTCAGTCTTTACGAGCCGCTCGCGAAGCATACGACCTTGCGCGTGGGCGGACCGGCGCAGTTCTGGGTCGAGCCGCGCGACGAGCGTGCCTTCGCCGACATCATTCGTTTTTGTCGCCGCGAAAATCTCCCGCTCTTCGTCCTCGGTCGCGGATCGAATCTGCTCGTGCGCGATGGCGGGATCCGCGGCGTGGTGGTGCATCCAAGCGGCGGCGAGTTCGATCGCATCGTGGTCTCTGGAACGACGATCACTGCGGGCGCGGGCGCGAAGTTGAAGGAAGTCGCCTACGCCGGAAAAGCAGCGGGCATCGGCGGGCTCGAATGGATGGAAGGCATCCCCGGCGAGATCGGCGGCGCGCTGCGCATGAACGCCGGCGCGATGGGCTACCAGACCTTCGACAATGTGGTCAGCGTGCGCTTCCTCGACAGCGATGGAAACGCGCACGCGAAGAGCGCGAGCGAACTCGAAGTTCACTACCGGCATGTGCCTTCGCTGGAAAAGAACTACGCCGTCTCGGCGATGTTTCAGGGACGGCTCGCGCCGCGCGCCGAGATCACGCGCAAGCTCGCCGAATCGCAGGAGAAACGCCGCACCTCGCAGCCGGCGGCGAAGAGCGCGGGTTGTGCGTTCAAGAATCCGAGCACGATTCCGGCGGGCAAACTGGTCGAAGAGCTGGGCCTGAAGAACTGTGCGGTGGGCAAAGCGCGCGTCTCTGAGGTGCACGGAAATTTCATTGTGAATGATGGCGGCGCGACCGCGGTCGACGTCCTGGCCTTGATCGAGCAGATCAAAAACACCGCGCGTGAGCAGCGGGGAATCGAGCTGGAGACGGAAGTGCAAATCGTGGGGGAAGACGCGTGAAACTGGCAGGCAAAAAGATCGCGGTCTTGATGGGCGGCCCGGGTTCGGAGCGGCCGGTTTCACTCGCGACCGGCGCGGGTGTTTCGAAGGCGCTGCGCTCGTTAGGCGCCGAGGTGACCGACGTCAATGTCACAGGAACGGAGTTCGATTTGCGGGCCGGCACCGACTTCGCGTTTATCGCGATTCACGGCACCTTCGGCGAAGACGGACAGGTTCAGGAGATCCTCGAATCGCGCGGCATTCCTTACACTGGCGAAGGCGTGGAAGGCAGTCGCATCGCGTTCGACAAGATCCTCTCGAAAGAAAAATTCGCCGCCGCGGGCGTGACCACGCCGGAGTGGGAAGTGATCTCCGGCGGGCAACGACCGAAGATGCCGCTGCCCTTCGTCCTCAAGGCGCCGAAGCAGGGATCGACCGTCGGCAT